>NZ_CAJJIE010000059.1:0-265372 GCF_905187535.1 Streptococcus mitis | reverse complement strand
CAACAAACGATGCAGTAACGCAAGCTAAAAACGCTGGGTCAGCAAGTGTATCTTCAGTAACACCAACAGCGCAAGCGAAGCCAGCGGCTAAAAAAGCGATCGATGACGCGTTAGCTGATAAGATTAAAGAAATCGAAGCAAATAACAACTTAACTGACGAAGAAAAAGCCGCAGCTAAGCAAGAAGCGCAAGATAAGGCAACTGCAGCAAAACAAGCGATCGACAATGCAACAACAAATGATGCGGTAGAACAAGCTAAAAATGGCGGAGCGACAAGTATATCTTCAGTCACTCCAACACCAACAGCTAAACCGGCTGCAAAACAAGTCATCGATGACGCATTGAAAGCTAAGAATGACGCGATTGATGCTAATAACGACTTGACTGATGAAGAAAAAGCCAAAGCTAAGGAAGATGCCAAAGCCAAAGCCGACGCAGCGAAAACAGCAATCGACAACGCGACAACAAACGCAGGAGTAGAACAAGCTAAGGCTAACGGAACAACAGAAGTAAACAATGTAACTCCAACACCAGTAACGAAGCCAGCAGCTAAGCAAGCCATTGACGATGCACTGAAAGCTAAGAACGATGAGATTGATGCCAACAACGACTTAACAGACGAAGAAAAAACTGCGGCTAAATTAGATGCAAAAGCCAAAGCTGATGCAGCGAAAGAAGCCATAGATAAAGCAACAACAAACGCCGAAGTCGCTCAAGCTAAGGCAATTGGAACAACAGAAGTAAACAATGTAACTCCAACGCCAGTAGCAAAACCAGTGGCTAAGAAAGCAGTAGAAGCCGCGTTAGCTGATAAGATTAAAGAAATCGAAGCAAATAACAACTTAACTGACGAAGAAAAAGCCGCAGCTAAGCAAGAAGCGCAAGACAAAGCTACTGTAGCGAAGCAAGCAATCGACAACGCAACAACAAACGATGCAGTAACTCAAGCTAAAAACGCTGGAGTGACGTCAGTAGATTCAGTAAGTCCAACAGCGCAAGCTAAGCCAGCGGCTAAACAAGCAATCGACGATGCATTAAAAGCTAAGGAAGCAGCAATTGACGCAAACAACGATTTGACTGCTGAAGAAAAAGCCAAAGCTAGAGAAGATGCGAAAGCCAAAGCCGATGTAGCGAAGCAAGCAATCGACAACGCAACAACAAACGATGCAGTAACTCAAGCTAAAAACGCTGGAGTGACGTCAGTAGATTCAGTAAGTCCAACAGCGCAAGCTAAGCCAGCGGCTAAACAAGCAATCGACGATGCATTAAAAGCTAAGGAAGCAGCAATTGACGCAAACAACGACTTAACAGACGAAGAGAAAACTGCAGCGAAAGCTGATGCGAAAGCAAAAGCAGACGCAGCGAAAGAAACAATCGACAAAGCGACAACAAACGCAGCAGTCGACCAAGCTAAAACTAACGGAACTTCAGAAGTAATTTCAGTAAATCCAGAAGCAGTAGAGAAGACAGAAGCTAAGAAAGTCATCGACGAAGCGCTCAAAGCTAAGACTGTCGAAATAGATGCACGTACAGACTTAACAGATGAAGAGAAAACTGCAGCCAAAGCAGACGCGAAAGCCAAAGCAGATGCAGCGAAAGAAGCCATAGATAAAGCAACAACGAATGCAGCAGTCGACCAAGCTCAGTTAACTGGAGCAAGAGAAATCATCTCAGTTAATCCAAACGCAGTAGCGAAGACAGCAGCTAAGCAAGCTATCGACGAAGCTCTGAAAACTAAGAATGATGAGATTGATTCTCGTACAGACTTAACAGATGAAGAGAAAATCGCGGCTAAGGCTGAAGCTAAAGCGAAAGCTTATGCAGCGAAAGCAACCATTGACAAAGCAACAACGAATGCAGCAGTCGACCATGCTAAGGCAACTGGTATTGAAGAAGTGAACTCAGTCAATCCGATTGCACAAATTAGACCAGCAGTTGAAGCAAGTGCTGGAGTTCATGTAAACTCAGCTAATCCAACTTCTAAAGAAAAACCACAGGAAAAACAAGCAATAGACCAAGTATTGAAAACTGATGAAGCCAAAGCTAAAGTGAAAGATAGTGTAGCATCTACTATCTCACAACTTGAAAATGAGAATCAGCAAGTAGCTACTAATCAGCGTGTAGTGGCTAGAGAATTGCCAAATACAGGTACAACAGAATCCATAACAGCAATTGTTGCAGCAACAGCTAGTGCGATACTTGGTTTTGGTCTTATTGCTCGTCGTCGAAAAGAAGATGAAGAAGACAAATTAGAAAATCAGTAACGATTTCTAACAGTTGCAACTCCTTTTTTGAGACTAAGTAGATAATATTATTCTTAAAACTCTCCTAGAGCAAAATAGCTACTAGGAGAGTTTTTTCTCTAATCAGAAGATACGTGACGGGACTAAAAACAATCTCATCTGCTTTGCGGATGAGGGTTTTCTTATTTTGTGCTATACTTAAGATATGCATAGAAAAACAGTGATTGATTTTAGGGCTTTGGGCGAGAGATACACCTTTACCCAGCCTATTAAAGAGTTGAAAACGAGAAATGTAGCAGAAGTGGCAGATTTGCTGGTACAAGTGGAAAGCTACCAAGAGCAAGGCTACTATGTGGTGGGCTATGTCAGCTACGAGGCTGCACCTGCTTTTGAGGAGAAATTAGCAGTTCATAAAGCTCCTTTACTGGACGAGTATTTGCTTTACTTTACTGTTCACGATAGGGTGGAGACATCTCCTATTCCCCTGACTTATGATGAGGTTGATTTGCCTTCAAATTGGCAGGAAGTGACGTCTGAAGCAGATTATGAAAAGGCGATTGCTCAGATTCACCATCATTTGCGGCAGGGGGACACCTATCAGGTCAACTACACCGTCCAACTCAAGCAAAAATTAAGTGCCAATCCTTTTGCCATCTACAATCGTATGGTAGTAGAGCAGGAGGCGGGCTACAATGCTTATGTTGAACATGACGAGATGGCAGTGATTTCCATGAGTCCAGAACTCTTTTTTGAGCAAAATGACCGCGAGTTGACAACACGACCAATGAAGGGAACGACTCAGCGTGGGGTAACTGACCAAGAAGATCTTGAACAGGCCAGTTGGTTGGAGCAGGATTCTAAAAATCGCTCTGAAAATATGATGATTGTGGACCTCTTGCGCAATGACATGAACCGTATTTCTGAGGTGGGCAGTGAGCATGTAGAGCGTCTTTGCCAAGTGGAACAGTATTCAACGGTTTGGCAGATGACTTCGACCATCAAGAGTTGGTTGCGAGAGGATGTTGACCTTGTAGAGATATTCCGTTCTCTATTTCCTTGTGGTTCCATAACGGGAGCTCCGAAAATTGCGACTATGGAAATCATCAAGGACTTGGAGCCACAACCGCGCGGAGTCTACTGTGGAACCATTGGTCTCCTGCTTCCAAATGGACGACGAATTTTCAATGTTGCTATTCGGACCATTCAACTGCATCAAGGGAAAGCCATCTATGGAGTTGGCGGAGGCATTACATGGGATAGCACTTGGGAGTCTGAATACCGTGAGGTTCATCAAAAGGCGGCAGTTCTTTATCGTAAACAAGCTCGTTTTCAGCTGATTACTACTGGAAAAATCAGCCAGAAGAACGTGTTGTTTGAAGAACAACATTTGGAAAGACTGAGAACATCTAGTCGATATTTTGCCTTTCCTTTTGATTTAGAAGACTTGAGACAAAAGATTGAAGCAGAGTGTCAGACTTGTGCTGCTAATCAAGATTACCGCTTGCGAATTTCTCTCGGCAAGTCTGGAGAGATAGAAGTCGATCGCCAAGTATTAACAGCTCTTAGTCCAAGTTTTTGTCAGGCCAAACTTTGCCTTCAGGAAGCCAATTTGCAACAAGCCTTTATCTACTTCAAAACGACTCACCGACCGCATTTGAGCATAGGGGAGCAAGAGATCATTTACCATAATAAGTCTGGAGAACTTCTTGAAACCTCTATCGGAAATTTGGTTCTGAAAATTTCTGGGAAACTCTACACACCGCCTATCCGACTGGGAATCTTGCCAGGAATTTACCGTCAGCTCTTGCTGGAAACAGGACAGGTAGAAGAGAGAGTCTTGACTTTAAAAGACTTAGCCCAAGCAGAAGCTATTTACGGCTGTAATGCAGTCAGGGGCTTGTATGAGTTGTCAGTAAGGGAGAACTAAATGAAATTAATATTTTTACATGGCCTAGGTCAGTCAGCAGATAGTTGGAAAGAAGTTCGGAATCTACTGACAGATTATCCTTCTGAGGCTATTGAGTTATTTCCTTCTGGAGTTAGCAACTATCAACAAGCTAAAGAGCGAGTTTATCAGTACCTAGCTCAAGAGACCGAACCTTTTGTTTTGGTTGGATTGTCCTTAGGTGCTGCTCTGGCACTAGAACTTTCCAGTTACGATTTACCAAATCTCCGAGCGTTGGTTCTATCAGGATGTCCACTTAAACTGTCCGGTAATATCCTATTTTATCTTCAGTTGCTGATATTTAAATTGCTTCCCAAAAGGGTATTTGAAAAACAGGGGGCAGATAAGGCTTTTATGGTCGGAGTTTCTGAGGAATTGAAGACACTTGATTTAACTGATATATCAAGAACTTGTCCTTATCCAACCTTACTAATTTGTGGCAGCAAAGATAAACCGAATCTTAGTTCTATGAGAAGTCTTCATAAACTAATATCAGAATCTCAATTTCAGATTATACCAGATGGTCCTCATGTCTTGAATGAAGCTAAACCAAAAGAGTTTGCTGAACAGATTAAACCTTTCCTTGAATTGCTGAAATAAGTTTGATAAAATAATAGTGAAATCGATAACATCGTTATAGGAGAACGAAATGAATAAACGTCTATTTTTAAAAATGAGTCTGGCTACCTTGCCAGTCTTAGCCTTGTTTTCACAACCTGTGTTAGCAGAAGAAAACATTCATTTTTCTAGTTGTAAAGAAGCTTGGGCGAATGGATACGCAGATATTCACGAGGGAGACCCTGGTTATTCTGCCAAGTTAGACCGCGATCATGACGGTGTGGCTTGCGAATTGAAAAATGCCCCTAAGGGTGCTTTTAAAGCAAAACAAAAGACTACAACTCAAACTGATACAAGTTCAGCAACAACAAGTGGCTGGATTAAGCAGGATGGTGCATGGTATTATTTTGATGGAAATGGAAATCCAGTGAAAAATGCATGGCAGGGAAGCTATTATCTGAAAGCGGATGGTCAAATGGCACAGAGCGAATGGATTTATGATACTTCCTATCAAGCTTGGTATTATTTGAAATCAGATGGATCTTATGCAAAGAATGCATGGCAAGGAGCTTACTACCTTAAATCAAACGGTAAAATGGCTCAAGGTGAATGGGTTTATGACTCTTCTTACCAAGCCTGGTATTACTTGAAATCAGATGGTTCTTACGCTCGCAATGCATGGCAAGGAAATTATTATTTGAAATCGGATGGTAAAATGGCTAAGAATGAGCGAGTTGATGGTGAACGTTACTACGTAGATGCTTCAGGTCTCTGGAAACCATAAGTCAGAATAAAATCCAGAAAGTTAATGCAAACCTTTGCATAAGGAACTGAATTTTGTTATACTAGTACTGTAAGCATTTTCAATTAATTCATAATGAAAAAGGAGAATATGATGAGTCAAAAGATTATTGGGATTGACCTTGGTGGAACTTCTATCAAATTTGCAATCTTAACAACAGCAGGAGAAATCCAAGAAAAATGGTCTATCAAGACTAACATTTTGGATGAGGGAAGTCATATCGTAGATGATATGATTGAGTCTATTCAACATCGTTTGGACTTGCTTGGATTGGTAGCAGCGGACTTCCAAGGTATTGGAATGGGGTCACCAGGTGTGGTTGACCGTGAAAAAGGAACTGTTATTGGTGCCTACAACCTCAACTGGAAAACCCTTCAACCAATTAAAGAGAAAATTGAAAAAGCCTTGGGCATTCCATTCTTCATCGATAATGATGCCAACGTGGCAGCTCTTGGTGAACGTTGGATGGGTGCTGGTGATAACCAACCAGATGTTGTCTTTATGACACTTGGTACTGGTGTTGGTGGCGGTATTGTCGCAGAAGGCAAATTACTTCACGGTGTTGCTGGTGCAGCAGGTGAGCTTGGCCACATCACTGTTGACTTTGACCAACCAATCGCATGTACTTGCGGTAAGAAAGGCTGCCTTGAGACAGTCGCTTCTGCAACAGGGATTGTCAACTTGACTCGTCGCTATGCTGATGAATACGAAGGCGATGCAGCCTTGAAACGTTTGATTGATAACGGAGAAGAAGTAACTGCTAAGACTGTCTTTGATCTTGCAAAAGAAGGAGACGACCTTGCCTTGATCGTTTACCGTAACTTCTCACGTTACTTGGGAATCGCTTGTGCCAACATCGGTTCAATCCTCAACCCATCAACAATCGTCATCGGTGGTGGTGTGTCAGCTGCGGGAGAATTCCTTCTACAAGGTGTTCAAAAAGTCTACGACGAAAATACCTTCCCACAAGTACGCACATCCACTAAATTAGCTCTTGCAACTCTAGGAAATGACGCTGGAGTTATCGGAGCAGCATCACTTGTATTGCAATAAAATAAAAATGACAGAGCTTGGTGATTCATCAGGCTCTTTTTCAAGATCATAATTGTAAATATAACTCTTAACTTTTTGATTTTAGAAAGGAGATTTTAAATGAATAAGTCAGAACAATCCATGTTTGAATTAGCTTTGTCCATCGCAAAAAAAGCACATGAGGGACAATATGATAAGGCTGGAGTAGTTTATATCAAACACCCTCTTTTTGTAGCAAGTCTGGTCGATACGCAAGAAGAAAAGGCAGTCGCTCTATTGCACGATGTTCTTGAAGATAGCCCTTATACAGCAGAAGAACTAATATTGGCTGGTTTACCAGAGACTGTTGTTACTGCAGTGCAGGTACTGACCAAGAAAAAGGGACAAGATTATCAACAATATTTGGAACTTGTTAAATCGAATCCTATAGCACGTTGTGTCAAATTAGCAGATTTGAAACATAATTCAGATTTATCTAGACTAGCTACAATTACTGAAAAGGATCTGGAACGATTTGAAAAATACAAGAAAGCTATTGATTATCTGAGCATGTAGAAAAGCTTTTTTTATGCTATACTAGTTAGGACAATAAATGAGGTGAGAGTAAATGACAAAAGCAGATACGATTTTTAAAGAAAATATTGAACGAATCCTCAAAGACGGTGTCTTTTCTGAGCAGGCCCGTCCCAAGTACAAGGATGGAACTGTTGCCAATTCCAAGTACGTAACGGGTGCCTTTGCCGAGTATGACTTGGCTAAGGGAGAATTTCCCATCACAACATTACGTCCTATTGCAATCAAATCAGCCATCAAGGAAGTGCTCTGGATTTACCAAGACCAGTCAAATAGCCTAGACGTGCTTAATGACAAGTACAATGTTCACTACTGGAATGATTGGGAAGTGGGAGATACGGGAACCATCGGTGAGCGCTACGGTGCCGTTGTTAAGAAACACGACATCATCAATAAACTTCTTAAACAGTTGGAAGCCAACCCTTGGAACCGCCGCAATATCATTTCGCTCTGGGATTACCAAGCTTTCGAAGAAACAGACGGGCTGCTCCCATGCGCCTTTCAGACCATGTTTGATGTCCGTCGTGTAGATGGGGAAATCTATCTGGATGCGACTTTGACCCAGCGTTCTAACGATATGCTAGTGGCCCACCACATCAATGCGATGCAGTATGTGGCTTTGCAGATGATGATTGCCAAGCATTTTGGATGGAAGGTTGGGAAGTTCTTTTACTTCATCAACAACCTCCATATCTATGACAATCAATTTGAACAAGCTCAAGAATTGCTTCGTCGTGAACCGTCTGACTGCCAACCACGTTTGGTCTTGAATGTGCCAGATGGGACTAATTTCTTTGATATCAAAGCGGAAGACTTTGAGTTGGTGGATTATGACCCTGTCAAACCACAGTTGAAGTTTGACCTAGCTATTTAAAAGAATAGAAAAAAGAAGTTGAGACAATAAATCTCAACTTCTTTTGTTTTTTAACGTGATACGCGGCGACGGGCTGCTTTTTTACGGTTTTCTTCGATGAAAGCTGCTTTTTGCTCTTCTGGTTCGATCACTTTCTTTTTAAATGCGTATACTGCACCTGCGACGGCAGCGACAGTTCCTGCGACACCTGTTACAAGACCTTTAGCGAATCCTTTAGCCATGAGTCTTCCTCCTTTATATTCTCAATCAGCCAGCCCCTTCAAGAGGTCACATTTTTCTGACTGACTTTTTTGTGTTATAATAATAGTAACGAAAAAATGGGAATTTTTCAAGGAAAAAAGATGAAAACAAAAATAATTGTGATCGTTGGACCGACTGCAGTTGGAAAGACGGCTCTAGCCATTGAAGTGGCCAAGCGTTTTAATGGCGAAGTGGTTAGTGGAGATAGCCAGCAAGTCTATCGAGGACTTGATATTGGGACGGCCAAGGCTAGTCCAGAAGAGCAGTCAGCTGTTCCCCATCATTTAATCGATGTTAGAGAGGTAACCGAGTCTTACTCGGCTTTTGATTTTGTTTCAGAAGCTAAGATGGCTATTGAAGATATTCACAGTCGTGGCAAGCTAGCCATTATCGCTGGTGGGACTGGGCTTTATATCCAGAGCTTACTAGAAGGCTACCATTTAGGTGGAGAGACTCCTCATGAGGAGATTTTGGCCTATCGGGCTGGTTTGGAGCCCTATACAGATGAGGAATTAGCTCATCTTGTGGAGCAAGCTGGCCTTGAGATTCCCCAGTTTAATCGTCGTCGTGCTATGCGTGCCTTAGAAATTGCCCATTTTGGTCAGGATTTGGAAAATCAAGAGACCTTGTATGAACCTTTGATCATCTGCTTGGATGACGAACGCAGTCAGCTTTATGAACGTATCAACCACCGAGTGGATTTGATGTTTGAGGCTGGGCTTTTGGATGAGGCCAAGTGGCTCTTTGACCATTATCCAGATGTGCAGGCTGCTAAAGGAATTGGCTATAAGGAACTCTTTCCTTATTTTCGTGGGGAGCAGAGTTTGGAGGAAGCTAGTGAGAGTCTCAAACAGGCTACCCGTCGTTTTGCCAAGCGTCAGTTGACCTGGTTCCGTAATCGCATGCAGGTCACCTTTTATCAGATTGGAGAAGCTGGTGTGCAAGACCGCATTTTAAGCCAGATAGAGGAGTTTTTAGATGATTGAAACGGAGAAAAAAGAGGAACGGGTCCTGCTGATTGGTGTGGAATTGCAGGGCATGGACAATTTTGATCTCTCTATGGAAGAATTGGCCAGTCTGGCTAAGACAGCTGGGGCAGTCGTTGTAGATAGTTACAGACAAAAACGTGAAAAATATGATTCCAAGACCTTCGTCGGCTCTGGTAAGTTAGAAGAAATTGCGCTCATGGTGGATGCAGAAGAAATTACCACTGTCTTCGTCAACAACCGTCTGACCCCAAGGCAGAATGTCAATCTAGAGGAAGTTCTCGGTGTCAAGGTCATTGACCGTATGCAGTTGATTTTGGATATCTTTGCCATGCGAGCTCGAAGCCATGAAGGGAAGCTCCAAGTCCACCTAGCCCAACTCAAATACCTCTTGCCTCGCTTGGTTGGTCAGGGAATTATGCTCAGCCGTCAGGCAGGGGGAATTGGTTCCCGTGGACCTGGTGAAAGCCAGCTGGAGCTGAACCGTCGTAGCGTTCGCAATCAAATCACGGATATCGAGCGCCAGCTCAAGGTGGTTGAGAAAAATCGGGCGACCGTCAGAGAAAAACGTTTGGAGTCAAGCACCTTTAAGATTGGTTTGATTGGTTATACCAATGCTGGGAAGTCAACTATCATGAACACCTTGACCAGTAAGACCCAGTATGAGGCTGACGAGCTATTTGCGACTCTAGATGCGACGACTAAGAGTATCCATCTGGGAGGCAATCTCCAAGTAACTTTGACAGATACCGTTGGATTTATCCAAGATTTGCCGACAGAGTTGGTGTCCAGTTTTAAGTCAACCTTGGAAGAAAGCAAGCATGTGGATCTTCTAGTTCATGTTATCGATGCCAGCAATCCTTACCACGAAGAGCATGAAAAAACGGTCCTTTCCATCATGAAAGACTTGGACATGGAGGATATTCCTCGCCTGACTCTTTATAATAAAGCAGATTTGGTGGAGGATTTTACGCCGACCCAAACGCCCTACGCCCTCATTTCTGCCAAATCTGAGGATAGTCGTGAGAATTTGCAGGCTTTGTTTTTAGAGAAAATCAAGGGTATTTTTGAATCATTTACCCTGCGAGTGCCTTTTTCAAAGTCCTACAAGATTCATGATTTAGAAAGTGTTGCGATTCTGGAAGAACGCGATTATCAGGAGGACGGCGAAGTGATTACAGGCTACATTTCTGAGAAAAACAAATGGAGGTTAGAAGAATTTTATGACTGATATTAAAACCTTAGCTCTAAAATATGGGGGCTATACAAGTCTAGACAAGGTCTATCTGGATCAACTTCTAGCTGGTAAAACAGAGCAGGAGCAGTTGGCACTTATCACACCTCCGCCCAGCGTTGTCAATGCTTACTTTGCAGAACTCTACCAGAAAAAAAGTCCTGAGGCCGCGACGGATTATTTTGTGGAACTCAGTCAGGAACTGAATCTTTACAATACTGAGCCTAGTTTCACCCTAGAAAATAAGCCTTTTATTCGTCTTAATCTGTCTGGTAAATCCTTTGGTTTTTGTTATGAGTGTGAGGGTCTTGGTCGGATTTTCTCTGAAAATGAAGAGAAAATTTCAGAAGACTTGCTCTTTGAAATTGCGCAAATTTTCCCCCATCAACTAGTCTTTGAAGAGTCTGGTAAGATTTACATGAAGGCTATTAGAGATGAGGAAGTTGTTAGCATGGAGAGTCTAACAGCTTTGACTGATTTGGAAAGCTTGGCTGATGGTCGCAAGCGTCTTAAAGGTTACAGCCAAGAGGATTTACTGCAAGAAGCTGCTGCTTTTTCTGGCAAGCGCTATTTCCGATCGGAAAACCGCATAGCCATGTTATATATTGATTAATTAGAAAGTATCGAATGGATATTCAATTTTTAGGAACGGGGGCTGGTCAGCCCTCTAAAGCCCGCAATGTCTCCAGTCTCGCCCTGAAACTCTTGGACGAGATTAACGAAGTCTGGCTCTTTGACTGTGGAGAAGGTACGCAAAATCGCATTCTGGAAACCACAATTCGACCACGTAAGGTCAGCAAAATCTTTATCACCCACCTGCATGGAGACCATATCTTTGGCTTGCCAGGTTTCCTTTCTAGCCGTGCCTTTCAGGCTAATGAAGAGCAGACTGATTTGGAAATCTATGGACCTCAAGGAATCAAGTCCTTTGTCTTAACCAGCCTTCGTGTGTCAGGTTCGCGCCTGCCTTACCGCATTCATTTTCATGAATTTGACCAAGATTCTCTAGGAAAAATCCTTGAGACCGATAAATTCACTGTGTACGCGGAAGAATTGGATCATACTATTTTCTGCGTTGGCTATCGTGTCATTCAAAAGGACTTGGAAGGAACGCTGGATGCTGAAAAACTCAAGGCGGCAGGTGTCCCATTTGGCCCACTTTTTGGAAAAATTAAAAACGGTCAGGACGTTGTTTTAGAAGATGGGACTGAAATCAAGGCAGCAGACTATATCTCAGCCCCACGTCCGGGTAAGATTATCACTATTTTAGGAGACACTCGAAAAACGGATGCCAGTGTGCGTCTGGCTGTCAATGCCGATGTCCTTGTCCATGAATCGACTTATGGTAAGGGTGACGAAAAAATTGCTCGTAACCATGGCCACTCTACTAACATGCAAGCTGCACAAGTAGCGGTAGAAGCAGGTGCTAAACGCCTTTTGCTCAACCATATCAGTGCCCGTTTCCTCTCAAAAGATATCAGCAAGCTCAAGAAAGATGCTGCTAGCATTTTTGAAAATGTCCATGTGGTTAAAGACTTGGAAGAAGTGGAAATCTAAAAGATTGGGAAAGGATAAGTATGCCTACTATTCTCATTACCGGAGCTAGCGGTGGTCTAGCACAAGAGATGGTCAAACTCCTGCCAAATGACCAACTCATCTTGCTTGGTAGAAATAAGGAAAAATTAGCCCAACTCTACGGAAATCATCCACAAGCAGAATTGATTGAAATTGATATTACCGATGATTCAGCCTTAGAAACTATGGTAGCAGACCTCTATCTCCGCTATGGCAAGATTGATGTATTGATTAACAATGCAGGTTACGGAATTTTTGAGGAATTTGACCAGATTTCTGACCAAGATATTCATCAGATGTTCGAGGTCAATACCTTTGCCCTGATGAATCTATCTCGACGCCTTGCGGCTCGTATGAAGGAAAGCCGAAAAGGCCATATCATCAATATCGTCAGCATGGCAGGTTTGATTGCAACAGCTAAGTCTAGTTTGTACTCAGCAACTAAGTTTGCGGCTATTGGTTTTTCAAATGCCCTACGATTAGAACTCATGCCTTATGGTGTCTATGTGACAACGGTTAATCCAGGACCAATCCGAACAGGATTTTTTGACAAAGCGGACCCAGATGGGACTTATCTTAAGTCGGTTGACCGTTTCCTGCTAGAACCAGATGCAGTGGCTAAAAAGATTGTCAAGATTATAGGAAAAAATAAACGAGAACTCAATCTTCCTTTTTTGTTGAACCTAGCCCATAAGTTTTATACTCTCTTTCCCAAGCTAGCTGATAAGTTGGCAGGGGAAACTTTTAATTATAAATAAAAAAAGTTGTTCCTAAAATGGAGCAACTTTTTTGACGATTAGAACAAATCAATACCAGTCTTATTTAATGCGTGGCAATGATAAGTGAAGGCGTTGATAAAATTAGAGTAGTATTGCTGATCAATAAATTTTGCGCTTTGAAGATAATTAAATAGATTTTTGGCTAAGGGAATAGCCTCAGGTTTATTCCATCTAAATTGATTGTAAACATGTTCAACTTCTAAAAACATGAGGGGAATAGCCAGATAGCCTCGTTCGAAGGTCTGAAGTGATTTAATTTTTTTAATAATATCATCAGCCTTTTGATAGTAACCCAGTTCAGAGAAATATTTTGCAGAGAAAGTAAGAGCATTTAAGATACGGATGTAGGTGTCAGTATTAGCACTTTCTTTGTACATAAGTAGTAATTGTTTGGTCATATGGTCAATGAGTTCCATCGGGCAATGATTGACGATAACACGATAAATTTCAAGTTCGATACTATTAAAGACATCCGATTTCATTAAATGCTTGATAATGTTTTGAATTCTGGCAATGGTTTCTGGACTCTTTGATATGGTTGGATAATGTCTTAATTTAATAGATTTAAAAATCATTTCTGCTTGAAGTGGATTGTCTTTTAGATAGACATCAAATAATTTTTCGTATTCTTCAATGTAAGTGAGGATATCTTCTTCATGGACCACATGCTTGCCAAATTCAATAGCAGGTAATTCTAAGCAGTCTCCACCTTTATTTGCATAGGCGAGAACAAAATCATTCCATTCAACTCCGATAACAATTAACAATTTGGCAAAGTTTTCAAGTGAAATTCCTTTTTCTCCTTTTTCAAATTGACTTAGGAACTGTGGTGATACGATATCTGAGGCGGCTTCCTTTAGGCTGAGTCCTCGTGCTTCGCGCAGGTACTTAAATGTAGCTCCAAATGGGTATAGATTTTCCATAAATAATCTCCTTACATACTTCTAAGACTATTATACAAAAATTTAGAGAAAAAAATGGAGAAAGAAAACTATAGTTACAAAATACTAGAATTCTATGCTATTTTTTATTTTTATGAACAAGATTGAAACTATAGTTTAAATAGCGAAAAATTTAAATATCTATTATGGTATGATATGGGAAAGAATAGCTAATAAAGCTGGCTTGTTATACTAGTATAACAAGGATTGACTTACCACTCAATCCTATTCTATTAGCCATCAAAGGAGAAAATGCTATGGGGAAAACTTAAACACTTGACACTAGAAAAATATCATATTTACTTTTAAGGTTATAAGACAATTATCAAAAATTTTTAGAAAAATAGAAATATATAAGGAGTTTTGTTATGAAAAACAGAAAAATGTTGGCCTCTTCTTTACTAGCTGGTGCTTTATTGTCAGTAGGTTATGTAGCTTCTAAACCGACAGAAGTTCACGCTTTAACAGATATGAGTGTCAAGGATACTCAAAATCCCTTGAAAATCACCTTAATACAGACAGATGGAAGTTATACAGTAGATACACTTTTGGTTGACCTGCAAAGAAGTTCTACAACTACTGATAATACAGCTCTTGATTTTGATATAGTTAATGAAGATACCGGTGCACTTGCTTCTTCATCCTTTTTTGGTAGATTTAGAGGAAGTAATAGAATAAAAGAGGGAATTAATATACTCTTAGTAAAAGATGGGAACTACCATCTAGATATTTACAGTTCAGGTGATTTTGGAAAACGTTACTTCGGACGTTCAGAAGTTTTTAGAATCTCTAGAGGTGAATATTCTCCGATTAAAAAGGTAGAGATACCAACAGCAACTGAAACTCCAAAACCAGCTACTAACTCTAGCTCAGGTCAGACTGGCTGGTCAGGTTCTTCTTACTACAAGGCTGGTGTGAAAGTAGTCAATCAATGGATTTTTGATGTTCAGTACAATTCATACTTCTACCTAAATGCTTCAGGGAACTTTGTTCAGAATGCTTGGTCAGGCAACTACTATCTTAAGTCGGGTGGCTACATGGCTAAGAGCGAGTGGATTTACGATAAAAACTATAGTTCATATTATTATCTAACATCAGAAGGAAGCTATGCCCGTAATACTTGGGTAGGTAGCTATTACCTTAAATCAAATGGTAAAATGGCCAAGAGCGAGTGGGTCTATGATAGCAGCTACAGTTCATACTATTACTTAACTTCAGAGGGAAGCTATGCTCGTAATAAATGGGTAGGTGACTACTACCTCAAATCAGATGGTAAGATGGCTGTCAATGAACGTACTCCAGATGGCTACAAAGTAGATGGATCAGGTAAGTGGGTCAAATAAAAAAATAAATTTATACGTAAAAAATAAAACTTTTTGAACTTGGGAGAACAGAGAAAATAATGGAAAAACATGAAAACCAAATGAACGAAGAGGTAACTGTAGAAAAAGTCGAAGATACTGAAGAAGTGACCGTAGAAAAAGTCGAAGAGACTACGGAAAGAATAGAAGAATCAATTAATGAAGTAGTTACAGAGAAGCCTGATAGAGTAGAAGCAATAAAAAAAGATGTATCAACTTTTGTAGATAAAGCTGGAAAACAAATCGAAAATCTAGATATGGATGGTTCGATTGAAAAAATAAAAAAATTATTTGAAACAAAACCTCTACAATCTATCGGGATAAGCCTAGCTATCTTTCTTGTTCTTTTCTTTGGAGTTCGTAAACTAACCAGTGATCCATTAGATGGAACTTATGAAATTTTAACAAGACGTGATCATTTAGTCATGGTGATTAAAGGAAATTCTGGGACCGTCATCTCTGAAGATTCAGACGGAGACAAAGAAAAAAGACTAGTGAAAATTGATAAAAAAAAGAAAGAATTGACAATCACAGACGATAAAGGAAGAGATTTAGGAAAAACAAAATATATGTTAAAAGATAAGGAACTTTATCTTCAAGAGCCTGATCAAACCTTTAACCGAGTAAAATAGACTACACATTCAAAGCTTACCTCAGTACCCTAAAAGTTACTGAGGTAGGAAATTGTATATAGGGAGAATATCAAATGAAATTTAAAAAATTAATAACTCTAGCCAGTTTAGTAGGGCTGATTACCTTCTTATTGCCTGTTGTTTCATCAGGTAATCAATCACTAGCTCCGGTAAGTGAGTATGTAGTTGATTATCTAAATGCTCCTTCCCGATTTATGGTATTTATTGTTTGGTACGGTGCATTTGTAATCACTTTATTATTATCTTTATTTATAGTAAATAGAAGAGTGATAGCAATTATTCAGTCACTTGTCATTATTTTATTAAGTGCATTTAGTTTGTTTATTCATTTTACATTCTTGAAAGAAATAGTTGGTAGAGCACAATTAGGTTACGGAGCTATTCTATATTTCATCTGTGCTTTGATAAATATTTTTGCGGCGATTATGATTATAAAAGGTGATAAAGCTACTAGTAAACGGATTGATTAAATAACTTCTTTTCAGAGTAGTTGGGATGGATGTGCTAGTTATGGCATGTGTTTTAGTAAAATAGAAAAAATGGAGAATGAAGTGGAAGAAAAATCGGTATTATTAGAAAATTTATATAATCTACATAGAGGTATAGATTATATTTATCAAAAACAAAACTATAAGATGAAGTTAGAAAATGATAGAAGGAAAGCTAAACAAATACAAGCTCAATTACAAAATTTATTAGAAAGTAATTCATCTAACAAAATAGAGAAAATGATGAGGCAAAGATATGCAGATATCCAATCTTCAGCAAATAATCTATAATCGTGATACTAAACTAATAGAAACATCTAAAAAATGGTGGAAATTTTGGAAATAATAAAAAATCATAACAATATTTGTACAATAACTGTTATACTTTTATGGAAAAATAAATAATATTTAGGAGTCTCTTATGAAAAAAAGAAATACTTTACTTATCTTAGGCGCACTACTTTCTAGTGTCGGTTTAGCAGCTTGTTCATCATCTATGGATACAAAAGGAAAAGGTATCACTCAATTAATGAACGAAAATCAAGAGAGAGTTTTCTATCTTGTGCACGATTCTAATGATGATGACCTACCTGGAAAAGATGAAGATATAGAATACGTCTATATCACAAAAAGCGGAAAACTGAAAGGGTACCAAATAGACGTAAATTTTCATATGGATGAAGTTGTAGGTAAAAACATCGATGAAGTTAGAAAGTTAGCTGAGGAAAAATCCAAAAAAAATTTTGAAATCGATAAAGTTACAGCTAGGGTAGAAACGGATTCGTCAGGGAATAACACTACAGAAGAACAGATAAAAATATCTTGGTACCAAAATAAAGCAGATTATCGTACTTACAAATCTCTAACCTATGGACAAATCCGTGATAGATACTATGCTGGATATAATTCAGGGCGTTCCAGATCCGACTACAATTCTGCACAACTACTCGTTACCGAAGTTTCTAAAGGAAATGTAATAGACTTTGATAAAGCAGATGGTAAAATTGTAGAAGAAAAAAAATAAACAAATTAAGTATCAAATAAAATTCTTTGATGACATTGTAGCTCTTCTTAGATAAACGATAATCACCAGATTTTAATTTACGTTCTATCTTTTCAAAATCAACAACAGCATTATAATCATCCAACGCTAAATCCAAACGAGTTATTTTAGCTTTTAAATCTAATAACAATTAAAAAAAACTGTTCCAGTCACTATCAATCTTTTGAGCTAAATTTGTGCATCCCTCACCTGTCCAAACATAATTCCTAGACATCGATGAATTAATCATTTTATAGATTTATTCCATGTTTTCTTGACGACAAGAAACCTAGACTGTTTTTATAAATTTCTATTTTAGGTGAAATTTGGTATCCTAAATGGGTTGATTTCACTAATACTCTAATTGATGATGATAATAAACAACTTATTAAAAATTCAGGCATGAGACAGTCTGATTATGATAGACAGATTAAACGTGAACAAGAAATTAAGGAAGAGCAACGGCAGTGTGAAATAGAGATGCAAGAAGCTGCAGGAGCTCTAGTGGCTTTTGGTAGTGGATGGTATCCCAAAGATTACTATTTCATAGAAGCTATAGAATTTTTTATCGGAGCTTTAGAAAATTTCAAAGCTGATAATATGAAGGAACTAGTAAATTTATATGATGAAACAAAATATAAAGAATTACAGTTGAACTATCAGAAAGAAATGCTGCAGTTACAAAGGGAACAATATATTGATACTAAGAAAATGCTTCAAGCATTAAGATACAACAATTATGTTCAAACTTTACAATTACAGCAGTTAGATGGAATTCGTAGAAATACAGAAGAAGCAGTTGATTACTTGAGAAATTTACGTGTTCAAGAAAATCATTATCACACGCATAACCATTACCATCAAAATAATATTTATTAATTTATATAGGTGAAATTAAAATTAGAAATAGTATGAAGAAAATTATAAAAATAATTACCTGTTTGGGTTTGTTTTTCGGCTTATTTTCACTTGTGAATTCAGCCCAAGCCGATAGTACTGATTACAACCAACTATTGCCACAAATTACTGAGAAGTGGGAGAGTAAAAATTTATCAGACAAAGCTAGATACCAAATAGGTTATGCGCTAGTCGATATTGATAAAAATGGGACAGATGAGTTATTAATTGGTCGTTCTTATGATAGAAATTGGAGTTTGTATGCTGTCTATTATTTAAATGAACATACACCAACAAAACTGATTGAAAGTACCTCAGAGGTGCAAAGTATAGGTCGAACATCTATTAGCCTTTTTGGTGATGGAAGTGTTGCTATCAGTGAATGGACTTCGGGCTCTGGACAAGGAGAAACAAAACTTTATCAACTCTCAAAAGAGAACAAAGAAGCGGAGCTTGTTCAAAAAGTCGAATTTGATATGAAGGAAAAAGACGGATTTGGTATTGATTTTTTTGGAAAGTCAAAAATAGACACCTCAACGATTGAATATACTTCTCTAAATCTTCCGATTGTTGGAGATAATATGGATCCTAATCCTCCTATGCCAAAGTCTCTTGTCGATGCTAAAATTGGAGATGAAATACCTCTCCCGTCCGAATTAGTAGGTACTTGGATTAATAAAGAGCCAAATAATGGGACTAATCCTGGTAGAGCTTCATCACTTATTTTAGGAGAGGATGGTAGCTATACTGGAACCTTTAAGGATGCAGATATTAGAGGGAAGGTATCTCGTCTTAAAAAAGTTAGTGAGAATGGATTTATTGTCTTAACAGAAAATCAAGAGAATGATTTTTTCTCTTTAATTGTTGGTTTAGGTGGAGGTTTGCCTCCTGGTCATCGACTCGAACATGGTATGGTACTAGAAGGGCGAACTTTTTATAATGTATTGTGGGTAGTAAAAGAAGGAGAGGAAGACTATTCTAAGCCCACCATGCTAGCAACTTTTGTAAATCCAAATTATGGTCCTAAGAAAGTTGAGAAAAAGGTAGAAAAAGAAGTAGCGAAACAGGATGATACAGTGGCAGAATCAACACAAGATAGTAGTGAGGAGAAAAAGACAGAAGAGAATCTATTTGAAAACATTCCAGTGTTTATTATTGTTGCAGGAGCTGGGCTTGTCCTAGTTGTAATTCTTTCTATATTTTGGTTTAAAAAATAAGATTTTATAAAATCCGCTTGATTTATTAGAGAAAAAACCTCAAGAACTAGGGTTGAAAGCTAGTTCTTGAGGTTTTTAAGTTATTCGATTTAGAGTGATTCTCAACTATCAAACTGGACTTCTTCTAGTAGATAGTCGATAAAGCGTTCGCCCATCTTAGATAGGCTGGTTTTTTCATGCTGGATATAGACCAGCTCAATGGGGTCATCAATATCCAATGGGATAGAAACGATATTGTCTCCGTTGAGGTTGCTGTTCAAAATCCCTGTCGCAATGGTATAACCGTCCAGACCAATCAAGAGATTAAAGAGGGTAGCACGGTCGCTGACTACGATAGATTTTTTGTGGTATTCTTGCGAGAGAATCTCTTCTGAAAAGTAGAAGGAGTTATGAGTTCCTTGGTCATAGCTGAGGTAAGGGAAGTTTTCTAAATCTTCCAGTTTCACCTTGTCTTTCTTGGCCAGAGGGTTGGTCTTGCTGACAAAGATATGCGGTTGGGCGGTAAAGAGATGATGAGCCAGCAGGTGGTTGTCATCCAGCATTTTGGTTAAAACATCACGGTTGTAGCTGTTAAAAAATAGGACACCGACCTCACTACGGAAGTTCTTGACGTCGTCAATAATCTCCCAAGTACGAGTTTCACGAAGGAAGAGCTCGTATTTCTCCATATCACTTTTCTTGAGTAGAGAAACAAAGGCATTGACCACAAAGGCATAGTGCTGGGAGGAGACGCTAAAGAGTTCGCGGTGGGCGACAGGATTTTTATAGCGTTCTTCCAGAAGCTGGGTTTGCTCGACAACTTGACGGGCATAAGAGAGGAACTCCATCCCATCACGGGTCAAGGTGATACCCTTTGGATTGCGGATAAAGATTTCAATCCCCATTTCATTTTCCAAATCTCTCACAGCATTGGAAAGACTTGGTTGGGTGATAAAGAGTTGCTTGGCTGCCTCATTCATGGAGCCAGTTTCGACGATTTTGATAATATAATGTAATTGTTGAATTCTCATGTTTTTATTGTACCACACTTGCGTCAGAATCGCCAAAGAAGATAGGAAAATCAGGGGGAGTGTGTGGGTCTCTGTAAAGTAACTAAGAAGAAAATTCTAAATAATTTAAGAAATAGTGTAAAAAAGTAGCTGAGTAAGAGATTGTTCAGCTGTTTTTTTAATTGAGAACTATAAAAATTTTCCTCGAAAATAAGAAACTTGCACGATTTACTCATTACTTATCCAGTACTAGAGTTTATATTAGTTATTGTAAAGATGATCATCTAAAAGAAGGAAGGAGGCAACCTTATTGCTAAAAATACAAGTCGTCCAGAGATTGATTCTCTAAGTTTCGAGGTTGAAAACCAAGAACTTTCCGGGCAATCAGAAGCTAGTGGTACACAGCTTTTAAAATGACACTAGCAGGTCTCTGTGGATTGTGTTTCACCTATTCCTATGAGTGTACGAGAAATAATGTTCGCTGTTAGATAAAACAAAAGGAAAATTCTAGTGTTTTATTACAAAACATTGACAACATTTTGATTTGGTGTTATATTTACGGGGAGAAATACAAATAAAACAAGACAACTTTGAGATTGATTCTTTGGATTATGGAAATTAATAGCCAAGAATTGGATGGTAAATCTGCTGCTGGGTGGCGTACGACTGTTAGATTAACAGCATAGGGGCGCGGTGATTGGTGATTTACATATTCTTATGAATGTATTTCGCCAAACGTGCGCTGTGGATAAAACTCTCTATTTTTTAACAGGAGGATAAAATGGAAGGAATTATTGGAACACTAGATTTCTATGCACCTGTACTGGTCTTAGGAGTTGTTGTCATAGGGATTGTTTACTTTATGAAAAAAAGAAATGATCGCAAATAATCAACATCGACCGATACCTGAAAAAGGCATCGGTTTTTTATAACTTGAATATATTGCACAAAATACTCATGGCAAACCTTGAAAGAAACCGTATAATGAGAGCGTAATAAAGAAACGGAGGAATGAAATGATGAAACAGCTTATCGTGATAGGATTAACGAAAACATTTGGTCAAGGGGATAATATCGTTCATGCTTTATTAGAGGTGAATTTGTCCGTTGAAAAAGGTGAATTTCTGGCAATTATGGGTGCCAGTGGTAGTGGAAAAACAACACTCCTCAACTGTATTTCAACGATTGATAAACCAACGTCAGGTGAGATTCGATTTGAAGATTTTGACATCATCCATGCCAAGGAAAATGAACTAGCTGACTATCGTGCTAAAAATATTTCCTATATTTTCCAAGCCTACAACTTGGTGGAAACCTTGACGGTCTATGAAAATATTGTTCTACCTCTTCAAATTCAGGGGAAAAATATCAAAAAACATCAGGATAAGATTGAGGAAATTTTGGATAAGTTGGCCATCCAAAACTTAAAAGATAAGTTTCCTAATCAGTTATCAGGTGGCCAGCGACAACGTGTGGCAACTGCTAGAGCCTTGATTGATGATTCTAAACTGATTATCGCAGATGAGCCGACAGGAGCCTTGGACTCTGCCAATTCTGAAAAACTGATGGCGCTTTTGCAGGAAATCAATAAAAGTTTTGGTATTACCATTTTACTGGTTACGCACGACCCTGCTGCAGCCAAGTACTCTTCACGGATGGTGCTACTTAGCGATGGAAAGATTATGGATGATTTGGAACGTAACAGCTTATCTAATGAACAGTATTTGCAAGAGATTTACAGTCGTACCAGATAGGAGGGGGAGAGTATGTATCCAAAATTGATTTTACGAAATGTATTTCGAAATTTACAGACTTATACCATCTATTTTTTCAGTCTGACATTGATTTATAGCTTGCTCTACGCTTTTAATGCTTTACCAAGCCATCCAGTGATGCAAAGTTTATCAGGGGCAAAGGAAATGTTGACGACGGTGATGAGCCAGTACATGGGCTTGCTTTCCTATCTGATTCTATCGGCGATTGCCTTTCTCATCGTTTACGCTACAAATTTTGTGCTGGGACGGCGCAAGAAAGAGCTGGGACTTTATGCAACGCTGGGAATGAAGAAGAAGCAGATTATCCGTACCCTGTTCTTTGAAACCATGCTGGTCAATATCTTTTCCTTGATTCTAGGTTTCTTGCTTGGATTGATCTTACTGGTCATTCTAGCTAAGATTGCATCTGAGTTTTTTATGGCTAATTACTTTGGTAGTCTGCTTTTCTTTGATAGCAAGTCTGTCATCTTACTAGTTTATTCCTATTTGGTAACCAGTTTTATTGTTGGTGTCATGGACATTCTTACCTTTAGAAAGCAAAATATCATTGCACTTATTCAAGAGAATGGGGTCAAGAAATCTGTCTTGGCAAAAGGCAAGCCAGTTCTTCAAGCACTTCTCTTTATTCTTTCGACAGCTGTTATCGGTTTTGGTGCTCTCTATTTTTCAGACTATCACCATCTATCATTCTTGAAAAGCTGGGGTATCTTGCTGGTATCTGTCTTCGTGATTTTTGTGATTTTGTTTTACAATACTTTAAGCCATTTTGTCTTGATTTCCCTTAGAAAACTGCCTCAAACCTACTATAACAAACTAAACACTTTTAAAATCCGTCAATTTTCAAAACAAGCTGATAGTAATTCGGTCACGTTGGCTGTCTTATCCTTGACCTTGACACTGGCTCTCAGCTTACTCGTTTTTAGTGGTAGTGCCTATACGACTATGAACCGAGAGCTGAACAAATACTCACCTTATGATGTAACTGTCAATCTCTACCGTGGTAAAGAGTTTCAATTTTCTCAGGAATCTGTCAAAGACAGATTGAAAGCCGATGGCTTTGACTTTAATTTCATCAAAGAAGAGTACAGCTATCCTAGCTATTCTAGTGATGTAATCTATAAAGATTTGATTGATACCAGCAATCTCTGGGAGCATGATAAGAAACTTCCTGAATCAAAAGTACCGATTTTAGGAATTTCTGCCTACAATCATCTCCGCAAACTGCAAGGGGAAAAAGCGGTTGACTTGGCAGATAACCAATTTCTGGTCAATGCCAACTATAAAGGAACTGCCAAGCAGATCCAGGACTTTCTATCAACGACCAAAACCCTCATGATTAACGGTCATTCTCTCAACCTTGCCTCTTCAAAGCCACTTGAAACAGTTTACTTTTTATCTTCAGTAGGTCTAAATGACGCAGGAACCTTGATTGTACCAGATAAGGTAGTAGTTGGATTGACGGAAGACCACACGACCTATGTTGCCAATTTCAAAGAAAACATTGACAAACGGGAAGTAGAAACATTCTTGAGTCAGTGGATTGAAAAATACTACTTCACTCGTGATGGAGCAGAGTTGAATTCGTTCACCTATCAAACGAAAGGAAGTATTTTTGAGGTTTACCTTGGATTTATGGGCGTCATTGTCTTTGTCATGATTTTTGTCAGTGTTATTTTTATCATTATTTCCCTCAGTATCTTGTCCCTTCAAACTTCTACAAGTTCTTTGGATAGTGTCAATGATTATCAAATCTTATACCTTCTTGGTAACAAGAGAAAGCAAAATCGCTCTATTCTTTTGCAACAGATTCTAAGTTATTTCTTGGTTCCGCTGGTTATCGCAGGTCCGCTAGCATTTTCCTTGAGTACCGCTCTTTTGGGCTATTTTGAGAATTTCGCTAATACCAGCATTTCTATTGATATCACCTATCTGGGAATAGCGGTCTTACTATTTGTTCTTTACCTGCTAGTGACTTACAGAGTAAGTTGGCAAATTATTGAAAATTAAGTCAAATACCAGAGTTGCCAATCCGACAATTCTGGTATTGTGTTATAATGATATTAAAGTAGTTCAGGAAGTGGATACATATGAAACAGTTTGTCAAATCGCTCTCGAAAAACTCACTTTTATTGTGGTGGTTGACGATTTTTAATCATCTAGCTTTAATGATTTATATTTATTATAGGATCCCTCTGGACTTTTCGACAGATTTTTCCTTGCAGATGGTTTTATTGCTGATTATTGCTTTAATTGTATTTAGCTATATTTGTAATATTGTGACCTTTCGGTATAGTGAGTTGAAACTCTGGTTGCTCCTGATGATGTTTCTCATTAGCTGGCAATCCATATTTAATCAAGGAGTTGCGAGCACCCTGTTGCACTTTTTTGATATTCTTCATCCGCTCAACTCTTTTTTATTGGTGTATAGTTCTCTGTCTATTATCTTTCTGGGAGAGAAAATAGGAGAAGAACTGTTGAGTGTGTCCTTTGTGTTGACACTAATCACTATTAGTTCGTATCTGTTAAGTCCTTCAATTTTTCTATTTCTGTCCTTGTTTGCGTCTTTCTTTTTAAACCTTGTTCCCTTGATTTTACTGATTTTATATTATAAAGAGTTGAAAAGTAAACTCAAGTATCAGAGACGAAATTTGTGGATATTAGCTTTGATATTGCCTCTTTCTTATTTCTTTTTGTATATCAATACGAGGGGCTCAGGAGTGATGAACCTAGTCTGGTATCTAGAAATTCTTGGTATCTTAGCTTTTTTACACTTCAAAACGATTGTCAACTCTCTTCAAAAAAGGGTATCAGAGTTGAAATTGTCCTATATAAAAGCTTTTTCACACTTGTTTTTACTGGTTCTGTTTTTGTTAGTAGGTATTTTCATCATCTTTCGTCTCGATTTAAACACGAGCTTTTTGGTCTTGAATATCATGTTACTATTGTTCGGGATTTGTTCGGAAGAATTGATTCGCCTCTTTCGTTCTGCTGAAATGCTAGATGCTAGGGATTATGTAAAAGTTCTCTTTTTAAAGCGTAATCGTATGGTGAAAAGTCTGCTGGCAAATGAAGACACAGAACAACAGTTCTCCGAATTTCTTCACAATGAAATCCTGCAAAATGTGATGGCGATAAAAAATTTCAATAAATATAGTATCAATCGGGCTTTTGGTGAACAGATCAATCTGGTGACAGAGGAGTTGGTTCAGCGGATTCGTGAGCGGATGGATTATTATCAGCCAATGGTAGAAACAGACGAGCAGTTAGACATACAGTATCAAGGGCTGATTAATCGGATTGTCAAGCGCTATCACGCAGAAAATGAAGTCGTCACACAGTTTCCTGCCCACTTTAGGCTTTTATCTCCTTACGATAAAATTGCCTATCGTCTGGTTGAGGAGTTGGCGACCAATGCCGTTAAGTACGCTAGTGGTGGAACGATTTCTTTGAAGATTGATGTACATGATGACACTATTTTTATCATTTCTGAAAATGACTGCCTTCAAACAGAAAAATCCTTAGGTTATGGCTTGAAAAATATGTCTAATAAAATTAGTGTTTTAGGTGGTCAAATGCAGATTTTTGAAAATAATAAGAGATTTCGTGTAGAAATTACTCTCCCGATTGATAAGGAGTTGTGTTATGAAAATTTTGTTAATTGATGATCATAAATTATTTAGCCAAAGTATCAAGATGATTTTAGAGTTATCGGAAAACATTAAAAAGGTCCAGTTAGTAGATAATTTTTCGACTATTTCGGAGATTGCTTTTAATGACTACGACATTATTTTGATTGATATCAACCTGACGAGTCTGTATCAAGCTGATGGGCTGACCTTGGCACAAGAGATTATCGACAATGGTTGTTCTAGTAAGGTTGTGATTTTGACAGGTTACAGCAAAAAGATGTATGAACACCGAGCTAAAGCTATGGGGGCTTATGGATTTCTAGATAAAAGTATGGATCCAGATGAGTTGGTGAAAAAACTGGAAAAGATTTATCTAGGAGGTAAGATCTTTTCAGATGAAGTGATGGTAGAGGTGCTAACACCACGAGAAATCGAGATACTAGAACTGGTTAGAAATGGCTTGACTATTGATGATGTCTGTGACAAGGTCTATGTGAGTAAACGTACAGTTTCCAATCACCTGGCCAATATCTTTTCAAAATTAGGAGTGGCTAACAGGCAGGAGGCGATTCACATCGCTGAGCAGTTGGGTTATTTTCCACCAGATTAAAAAGTTGCAGAAGATGCAGCTTTTTTAAATTCTGTGATACTTCTTGTGTGAGTCTCTTCTTGAAAAAAACACAAAATTTTGCTAGAATGAGTCTTATGAAAACATTCTATGATGTGCAGCAATTCCTCAAACGATTTGGTATTATTGTTTACATGGGAAAACGCTTATATGATATTGAACTGATGAAGTTGGAACTCTCTCGGATTTACGATGCAGGGTTGATGGACAAATTAGACTATCTAGAGGCAGAAGCGGTTCTACGCAGAGAGCACAAGGTAGAATTGGATTATATTGAGAAAAATGGAGAAAAGAACTAATGGTTACTTGGATTTTGTGGGCACTTATACTGGCAATGTTGGCATGGATGGGCTTTAACTATCTTCGTATTCGCCGTGCGGCTAAAATTGTAGACAATGAGGAGTTTGAAGCCTTGATTCGTACGGGTCAATTGATTGATTTGCGTGATCCAGCAGAATTCCACAGAAAACATATTCTTGGGGCTCGCAATATTCCTTCAAGTCAGTTGAAAACTAGTCTTGCAGCCCTTCGTAAAGACAAACCTGTCCTTCTTTACGAAAACCAACGTGCGCAACGTGTGACAAATGCAGCCCTTTACTTGAAAAAACAAGGTTTTTCTGAGATTTATATCCTTTCTTATGGTTTGGATTCTTGGAAAGGGAAAGTGAAGACTAGTTAACCTTATTTCCAAATTAGTCGAATGATAGGATGAAGCTATTGTTTTATAGTATAATTAATTTGTATAAATTTAAGGAGTTCTTAGAACATGAAAGAAAAGAAGAAAAATCCACTTTTTGTTGGTATCTTGTCGATTATTCTTGCTTTGTTATTTCCGTTGGGAGGTATTGGTTTAGGTATTACCAGTTTATTGTATGCTAACTCACTTCAAAAAGAATCTGGACTAGACTATAAAACAGAAAAAATTATAGCTATTGTAGGGATTGTAGTTTCCGTAATTAATTGGGTTTTAGGATTGATTCTTTTTTATGAATTAAGTAGTGTAAAATAAAAAAGCTTTAATTTTAAAGCTTTTTTGTTTTATCGACTCATCTCTAAATAGTTTTTAATGATTTGTAACTCTTTTTGGTTCAAAGGGCGGTAGTTACCTTCTGCTAAATCTGGGTTCAATGTGAAGTCCCCAAATTGGATTCTCTTGAGGCTAGTCACCTTGACACCAATCGAGAGGAACATTTTCTTAACCTGATGAAATTTTCCTTCTGAAATGGTAATAGAGGCTTGGCTGTGGGAAGGACTTGCAGATAGAATCTTTAGTCTTGCAGGTTTACAGACAGTACCATCTAAAAAGACAATTCCCTTTTGAAAGGCTTGGATATGGTCAGGTGTCAGAAGTCCATTAACCTCAACCTGATAAGTTTTATCGACATGATATTGGGGATGGAGGAGCTGAAAGCCCAAAGGACCGTTATCAGTCAAGAGGAGGAGTCCTGTCGTATCTCGGTCCAGTCGGCCGACGGCATAGAGCATGTCAGACTGGATGTCAGGCGGAAGGAGGTCCATGACGGTTGGAAGTTCCCTGTCTTTATTGGCTGTAACGACACCAGTAGGTTTATGAAGCATAAGATAGGTGTGTTCATAGCCTTGAATG
This sequence comes from Streptococcus mitis, assembly GCF_905187535.1. Taxonomy (GTDB): domain Bacteria; phylum Bacillota; class Bacilli; order Lactobacillales; family Streptococcaceae; genus Streptococcus; species Streptococcus mitis_BS. Next base: position 237,305 of record NZ_CAJJIE010000059.1, on the reverse strand, counting down.
ATTCGACCCTGAAAAAGGAGTTCTTGTAGCCCTGTATCGATATTTTGAGCTAGGGAGCGGGCTGGGCAACCATCGACTAGAATTTCCCCTTTAAGTAAGGCTTGTTTCATGGCTTTTCGGCTGATTTTTTCTTTGGCTAATAAATTATCTAAACGCATACTGTGCCTATCTTATCATAAGTCGCTTGCTTTGAAAAGGCTTGACGTGAAAAGAAAAGCGGAGTGAAAACATTTACACTTGCTTGAATTATGTTATTTACTTGAAATTATGGTATAATCGTTCAGTTAGAAAATAAATTTTGAATATTATAGAGGAAATCATGACAAAATTAAGAGAAGATATCCGTAACATTGCGATTATCGCCCACGTTGACCACGGTAAAACAACCCTTGTTGACGAATTATTGAAACAATCAGAAACGCTTGATGCACGTACTGAATTGGCTGAGCGTGCTATGGACTCAAACGATATCGAAAAAGAGCGTGGAATTACCATCCTTGCTAAAAATACAGCCGTTGCCTATAACGGAACTCGTATCAACATCATGGACACACCAGGACACGCGGACTTCGGTGGGGAAGTTGAGCGTATCATGAAAATGGTTGACGGTGTTGTCTTGGTCGTAGATGCCTACGAAGGAACCATGCCACAAACTCGTTTCGTATTGAAAAAAGCCTTGGAACAAGACCTTGTCCCAATCGTGGTTGTTAACAAAATCGATAAACCATCAGCTCGTCCAGCAGAAGTAGTGGACGAAGTCTTAGAACTCTTCATCGAGCTTGGTGCAGATGATGACCAGCTTGACTTCCCAGTGGTATATGCTTCAGCGATCAACGGAACTTCTTCATTGTCAGATGATCCAGCTGACCAAGAAGCTACGATGGCACCAATCTTTGACACAATTATCGACCATATCCCAGCTCCAGTAGATAACTCAGATGAGCCTTTGCAATTCCAAGTATCACTTTTGGACTACAACGACTTCGTTGGACGTATCGGTATCGGTCGTGTCTTCCGTGGTACTGTTAAGGTTGGGGACCAAGTTACCCTTTCTAAACTAGATGGTACAACTAAAAACTTCCGTGTTACAAAACTCTTCGGTTTCTTTGGTTTGGAACGTCGTGAAATCCAAGAAGCTAAAGCAGGTGACTTGATTGCCGTTTCAGGAATGGAAGATATCTTTGTCGGTGAAACCATTACTCCGACAGACGCAGTTGAGGCACTTCCAATCCTACACATCGATGAACCAACTCTTCAAATGACTTTCTTGGTTAACAACTCACCATTTGCTGGTAAAGAAGGTAAATGGGTGACTTCTCGTAAGGTAGAAGAACGCTTGCAGGCAGAATTGCAAACAGACGTTTCCCTTCGTGTTGACCCAACTGATTCACCAGATAAATGGACGGTTTCAGGACGTGGAGAATTGCACTTGTCAATCCTTATCGAAACAATGCGTCGTGAGGGATATGAACTTCAAGTATCTCGTCCAGAAGTTATCGTAAAAGAAATCGATGGTGTTAAATGCGAACCATTTGAGCGTGTACAAATCGACACTCCAGAAGAATACCAAGGGTCTGTTATCCAAAGCCTTTCTGAACGTAAGGGTGAAATGTTGGATATGATTTCAACTGGTAATGGTCAAACTCGTTTGGTCTTCCTTGTTCCTGCGCGTGGTTTGATTGGATACTCAACTGAGTTCTTGTCAATGACTCGTGGTTACGGTATCATGAACCATACCTTCGACCAATACTTGCCATTGATTCCAGGTGAAATTGGTGGTCGTCACCGTGGTGCCCTTGTTTCTATCGATGCTGGTAAGGCTACAACTTACTCAATCATGTCTATCGAAGAACGTGGTACAATCTTTGTTAACCCAGGTACTGAGGTTTATGAAGGAATGATCATCGGTGAAAACTCTCGTGAAAATGACTTGACAGTTAACATCACTAAGGCGAAACAAATGACCAACGTCCGTTCAGCTACTAAGGACCAAACAGCTGTTATCAAGACACCTCGTATCTTGACACTTGAAGAGTCTCTTGAGTTCTTGAACGACGATGAGTACATGGAAGTAACGCCTGAGTCTATCCGTTTGCGTAAACAAATCCTTAACAAGGCAGAGCGTGAGAAAGCTAACAAGAAGAAAAAATCAGCTGAATAAGAGCTAGAAAGAGATAAAGATGGTTTATTTAATCATAGGACTCCTCTTATTACTACTCTATGTATTTGCGACACCAGAAAGCATTAAAGGGACAGTCAATATCGTCCTTGTCGTCTTTGCTTTCGTAGCACTTTTGATTTTGCTCATGCTGTCTGTCCTGCAAATCTTTCAGCTACCGACAGAATTCTTTATCGCAATCGCCATGCTCTTCCTAGCATACTTTAGCTTGCGAGATATTACCCTCATGTCGGTCCATAAAAGTAAAAAAAGATAAAGAAGAGAGTTTCGGCTCTCTTTTTGCTTGTTAGAATGCTGAATATGAGCATTTTCGTTTAGAATTATTTCCATAAAAATGGTAAAATAGTAAGAGTAGAAATGGAGTTCGAGACATGAAAGTAATAGATCAATTTAAAAATAAGAAAGTCCTTGTTTTAGGTTTGGCCAAGTCTGGTGAATCTGCAGCTCGTTTGTTGGACAAGCTTGGTGCCATTGTGACAGTAAATGACGGGAAACCATTCGAGGACAATCCAGCTGCGCAAAGTTTGCTGGAAGAAGGGATCAAGGTCATCACAGGCGATCATCCTTTGGAACTCTTGGATGAAGAGTTTGCCCTTATGGTGAAAAATCCAGGTATCCCCTACAGCAATCCCATGATTGAAAAGGCATTGGCCAAGGGAATTCCAGTCTTGACTGAGGTGGAATTAGCTTACTTGATTTCAGAAGCGCCAATTATCGGTATCACAGGTTCAAATGGAAAAACAACTACAACGACTATGATTGGGGAAGTTTTGACTGCTGCTGGTCAACATGGTCTCTTATCAGGAAATATCGGCTATCCAGCTAGTCAAGTGGCCCAAACTGCGTCAGACAAGGACACGCTTGTTATGGAACTTTCTTCTTTCCAACTCATGGGCGTTCAAGAATTCCATCCTGAGATTGCAGTTATTACCAACCTCATGCCAACTCATATCGACTACCATGGGTCATTTGAGGAATATGTAGCAGCCAAGTGGAATATCCAGAACAAGATGACAGCGGCTGATTTCCTTGTCTTGAACTTTAACCAAGACTTGGCAAAAGAATTGGCTAGCAAAACACAAGCTACAGTTGTACCATTCTCAACACAGGAAAAGGTTGATGGTGCTTATCTGGAAGATGGTCAACTCTACTTCCGTGGAGAAGTGGTCATGGCAGCTAGCGAAATCGGAGTTCCAGGTAGCCACAATGTGGAAAATGCCCTTGCGACGATTGCAGTAGCCAAGCTTCGTGGTGTTGATAACCAAACCATCAAAGAAACTCTTTCATCTTTTGGTGGTGTCAAACACCGTCTCCAATTTGTGGATGAAATCAAGGGTATCAAATTCTATAATGATAGCAAGTCAACCAATATCTTGGCTACTCAAAAAGCCTTGTCAGGATTTGACAACAGCAAGGTTGTCTTGATTGCAGGTGGTTTGGACCGTGGCAATGAGTTTGACGAATTGGTGCCAGATATTACTGGGCTCAAGAAGATGGTCATCCTGGGTCAGTCTGCAGAACGTGTCAAACGGGCAGCAGACAAGGCTGGTGTGGCATATGTGGATGCGACTGATATTGCAGATGCGACCCGCAAGGCCAATGAACTTGCGACTCAAGGAGATGTAGTCCTTCTCAGTCCTGCCAATGCCAGCTGGGATATGTATGCTAACTTTGAAGTACGTGGCGACCTCTTTATCGACACAGTAGCGGAGTTAAAGGAATAATATGAAAAAAATTGTCTTTACAGGTGGGGGGACGGTTGGACACGTGACCCTCAACCTTTTGTTAATGCCTAAGTTCATCGAAGATGGATGGGAAGTCCACTATATCGGAGACAAGCGTGGCATCGAACACCAAGAAATCCTCAAATCGGGTCTAGATGTCACCTTCCATTCCATTGCGACTGGGAAATTGCGTCGTTATTTCTCTTGGCAAAATATGCTGGACGTCTTCAAAGTTGGTTGGGGAATTGTCCAGTCACTCTTTATCATGTTACGACTTCGTCCACAGGCTCTTTTTTCAAAGGGAGGCTTTGTCTCAGTACCGCCTGTTATCGCAGCGCGTGTATCAGGAGTGCCTGTCTTTATTCACGAATCTGACCTGTCTATGGGCTTAGCCAATAAAATCGCCTATAAATTTGCGACGAAGATGTATTCAACCTTTGAGCAAGATTCAAGTTTGTCTAAGGTCGAGCATGTGGGAGCGGTGACCAAGGTTTCAAACCAAAACACTCCAGAACCAGATGAATTGGTGGATATTCAAACCCACTTTAATCCCAAATTGCCAACTGTATTGTTTGTCGGTGGTTCTGCAGGAGCTCGTGTCTTTAACCAATTGGTGACAGACCATGAGAAAGAACTGACAGAGCGCTACAATATTATCAATCTAACTGGAGATTCTAGTCTGAACGAGTTGAGCCAAAATCTCTTTCGTGTTGACTATGTGACCAATCTCTATCAACCCTTGATGGAATTGGCTGACATTGTTGTGACGCGTGGTGGTGCCAATACGATTTTTGAGCTCTTGGCCATGGCAAAATTACATGTTATTGTGCCACTTGGTCGGGAAGCTAGTCGTGGAGACCAGATTGAAAATGCAGCTTACTTTGTTAAGAAAGGCTATGCAGAAGAGCTTCAAGAAAGCGATTTGACCTTGGATAGTTTGGAAGAGAAGCTTTCTCACTTACTAAGCCACAAGGAAGATTACCAAGCTAAGATGAAGGCTTCTAAGGAATTGAAATCTCTAGCAGATTTTTATCAATTATTGAAAAAAGATTTATCATAAGGAAAGTAAATGTCAAAAGATAAGAAAAATGAGGGTAAAGAAATCCTCGAAGAATTTAAAGAGTTATCAGAATGGCAGAAACGAAACCAAGAATATCTAAAAAAGAAGGCTGAAGAAGAGGCGGCCCTAGCTGAGGAGAAGGAAAAGGAAAGACAAGCTCGAATGACTTCGAAATCTGAAAAGTCAGATGAAACTGAGGATCAAGAGAGTGAACCTGAACCAAAGAACCCAGAATCAGCCAAGGAAGATGCGAAAGAAAAAGCAGAAAAATCAGAAGACGCCAAAAAAGAAGAATCCAAAGAAGAACCAAAATCCAAAGAACCAAAGAAACAGAATAAACAGGCTAAAAAAGTAGAGAAAAAGCCTGTAAAGGAAAAACCGGTTAAACCGAAAATTCCAGGAGTTCATATCTGGCGGGCTATCTCGATTTTGTTTCTCAGTCTGCTTTTATTGGTCGTCTCTGCCTACTTGCTTAGTCCTTATGCGACCATGAAAGATATTCGTGTTGAGGGAACGGTGCAAACTACAGCTGATGATATTCGACAGGCTTCAGGCATTCAGGATTCAGATTATACGATTAACCTTCTGCTAGATAAGGCAAAATATGAAGAGCAGATCAAGTCTAACTATTGGGTTGAATCAGCCCAGCTCGTCTATCAATTTCCAACCAAGTTTACTATCAAGGTCAAGGAATATGATATTGTTGCCTACTATGTTTCTGGAGAAAGTCATTATCCAATCCTTTCAAGCGGTCAGCTTGAGACCAGTTCGGTCAGTTTGGTAAGTCTGCCAGAAACTTATATATCAGTTCTCTTTAATGACAGCCAACAAATCAAAGCCTTTACGTCAGAACTTGCTCAAATTAGTCCAGAACTCAAAGCAGCCATCGAAAAGGTGGAACTAGCCCCAAGCAAGGTGACATCAGATTTAATTCGATTGACTATGAATGATTCGGACGAAGTCTTGGTTCCCCTTTCTGAAATGAGTAAGAAATTGCCTTACTACAGTAAGATTAAGCCTCAATTGTCAGAACCAAGTGTGATTGACATGGAAGCTGGAGTTTACAGTTACACAGTTGCGGATAAATTAATTATGGAGGCTGAGGAAAAAGCCAAACAAGAGGCTAAGGAAGCTGAGAAGAAGCAGAAAGAGGAAGAGAAGAAAAGACTGGAAGAACAGCAGAATAAATTGGAAGAAGAGAAGAAAAAGCTGGAGGAAGAGAGCAATCGAAATCAAACAAACCAGCGTTCATCGCGTCGCTAGGCTTTACTTTTTCTCTTATAGTTCTTTAGTGACCATGTTTTTACTTGACAAGTACTAGTAGAAATAATAGAATAGTAAAAAACCTTTAAAGCAGTCCAGAGAGGCAGCTAAGGTTAGACGGTGAAAGGGTGGAGACTACCCATTTTTCGTGGAACCTTGCTGTTGCCAGGTTCCTTTTTTCGTGACTTCTTGTGGCCAGACTCTCTCACTAGCAAAGGTAAAAGGAGAAACCTATGCGAGAACATCGTCCAGTCATTGCTCTTGATTTTCCTAGTTTTGAGGCGGTCAAGGAATTCTTAGCTCTTTTTCCAGAGGAAGAAAGTCTTTATCTTAAGGTAGGGATGGAGCTTTATTACGCAGCAGGTCCTGAGATTGTATCCTACTTAAAAGATCTGGGACACAGTGTCTTTTTGGATCTCAAGCTTCATGACATTCCCAATACAGTCAAGTCAGCCATGAAGGTCTTGTCTCAGCTTGGTGTGGATATGACCAATGTTCATGCTGCTGGCGGTGTAGAGATGATGAAGGCTGCGCGTGAAGGTCTTGGAAGTCAAGCCAAATTGATCGCTGTCACTCAGCTTACATCAACATCAGAAGCCCAGATGCAGGAGTTTCAAAATATCCAAACCAGCCTGCAAGAGTCTGTGATTCATTATGCTAAGAAGACAGCTGAAGCTGGCTTGGATGGTGTCGTTTGCTCGGCTCAGGAAGTGGAACTCATCAAGCAGGCCACCAATCCAGATTTTATCTGTCTGACACCGGGTATTCGTCCGGCAGGTGCTGCAGTAGGAGATCAAAAACGCGTGATGACACCTGCTGATGCCTATCAAATAGGTAGTGACTATATCGTAGTGGGACGTCCCATTACCCAAGCTGAGGATCCTGTTGCAGCTTATCATGCCATTAAGGATGAATGGACACAGGACTGTAATTAAAGAAATAGATTAGAAAAATAAAAGGAGAAGACCATGACACTTGCTAAAGATATCGCTAGCCACCTCTTGAAAATTCAAGCCGTTTACCTCAAACCAGAGGAGCCTTTCACTTGGGCATCTGGTATCAAGTCACCGATTTACACTGATAATCGTGTGACACTAGCCTATCCAGAAACTCGTACCTTAATTGAAAATGGCTTTGTGGAAGCTATCAAAGAAGCCTTTCCAAAGGTAGAAGTGATTGCAGGAACTGCAACAGCAGGGATTCCACACGGAGCTATTATTGCTGACAAGATGAATCTGCCATTTGCCTACATCCGTAGCAAACCAAAAGACCACGGAGCTGGTAATCAAATTGAAGGCCGTGTAGCTCAAGGTCAAAAAATGGTAGTGGTTGAAGATCTTATTTCAACAGGAGGTTCTGTTCTTGAAGCAGTAGCAGCTGCTAAACGAGAAGGAGCAGATGTGCTTGGAGTTGTAGCGATTTTCAGCTACCAATTGCCAAAAGCAGATAAGAACTTCTCAGATGCAGGTGTCAAACTAGTAACGCTTTCTAACTACAGTGAACTCATCCATCTAGCCCAAGAAGAAGGCTATATCACACCAGAAGGGCTCGACCTTCTAAAACGATTTAAAGAAGACCAAGAAAATTGGCAAAATGCTTAAAACATAGAAAAACAGGTAGTCACTAGGATTACCTGATTTTGTTTTTAATACTAAAGTTGAGCGATAACTTCCTCAGTTGTCAAAACTTGGTTGGCAATGTAGCCGTAGTTTGTTAGTGCAGCTTGGTAGGCTTCTTCACCTGGAGCACCGACAGCATCGTTAACAACAATGACATTGTAGCCTAATTCTATGAGTTCACGCATGTGTGAATCCACGCAGAGATTAGCATTCATACCAGCCAAGATGACGGTGTCGATACCATTTTTGCGGAGTTGAAGGTTAAGGTCGTTGCTTTCTGGGCCAAAGATTTTATGTCCGTTGACAACAATAGTATCTTCATCCAAAAATGGTTTAATCTCTTCAATCATATCTGCTCCAGAGCCTTCTGGAATTGCTGAATACTGGCTATCACGCCAAAACATTTCGTTTTCAATCATCATCGTTTCACCAGCAGCTTTAAATTGCCACTTGTGATCGTGTGGATAGAAGTAGTGCGGTGAGATAAAACGCTTGTAGCCACGCTCTTTAGCAAGAGCGAAAAGCTTTGTCAGATTTTCAATAGTATTAACTTTTTCAAGAACATCTTTAGTTGCTCCGAATCCTTTACCAGTAGATTTTAAGAATTCAACTTGCGGGTCTGTGATAACAAATGCGACATTTTTCTGATTGAACATGAGGTTCCTCCTAATATGATTTGATTAACAGCCAATAGGAATTTAGACTGTTAGTTTGATGATTTTCCAAATGGTAGTTTTAGTTACATACTGACCGTTCGGTACAATTATAATAACATCTAGAATTGAATTTGTAAATCAATTTGCTCAGAACAAAAATTTTAATGATAAAACAGTGGCAAAAGGAGGTGGTTTCAATTGTTTGGTCTCAGACTCTGAATCTGCTATAATAGGAAAAAAGAGAGGTGAGCAGATGAGCGTTAAAGAGCGTATTTTACAAAGTGCTGAGGAATTGATTTATCAGAAGGGTTATGATGCCACCTCCATCAGTGACATCATGGAGGTGGCTGATGTTGGCAAGGGGCAGCTTTATTATTATTTCAAATCTAAGAAGGAAATTGGTTTGACGGTCATTCAAGATATTTTAGCAAAGTGGCGAAAAGAGCTTTTTGAAGATATTTTTGAAGCAGACAAGTCTGACAGTGACAAGTTTTCGGATATGATTGACTGGGTTTGTCAATTTCATGAAAGTCAGACAGTCTTTTATGGTTGCCCAATTGGTAATCTGATTGTGGAATTGTCCACAGAAGATGAGAACTTCCGCTGTCCTCTCAATGATTTTATGACCCAGTGGACAGAGAAGTTAGCCAGCCTCTTGCAAGACCTGCATGCTGACTGGTCAGAAGAACGGTCGCAGTTGCAGGCCCGTCAAGTCATCTCCAGTATTCAAGGCAGCATTGTCATTCTCAAAGTCAGCCAAGACATCCAAGTTTTGGAAAATAATATGACGGATTTGAAAAAGAATTATTGTTAATTTTTAGCCGAAGAATTAAAAGTATGTTAATTTATGGATTGTGGTTAGAGGTAAGAATGACAACAGATATTAAAACTGAAATTGGTCATAGAGTAAGACAGAAACGTGAACGTCACAAATTGACGAGAGAAGAGGTCTGTGGACAGAAGCTGACTTAATAATCAAACAGCTGATGCGTACTGAGCTTGGGCAATCCTTGCCAACAATTACTAAGTTACAATATTTATCTAAGCGATTAGAAGTTCCGATAGATACTTTTCTTGAAAATAAAGAACTAGCTCTTCCTGAGGAAGAGTTGCTGAGTCTAGACTTGATTGAAAGAATATTAGACTTGATAAGAACAGGGACAGGTAGTTTCGCTGAAGATATTTTTGATGATTATTTTAAGCAAGTAACACTAAAGCAAGTTTACACATTCAATGATTTACTATTAATTGATTATTTTGCTATGCAATGTCAAGACTTGATTTATAGAAGAGAGCATTAGATGATTTTCGGATTAAGTTGTTGAAACAGCAATTAGTTAGTGATGAAATGTATAATGTAGAGCTACTATCAGTTCTTTGTGCCATAGCGGTTGTTTATGTTGTTCATAATGACTATAAACATATGATATCTCTAGTAAAAAAGATGAATGAAATTTTATCAGTAACAACGTTGCAAGTCTATAAACCTGGAATTTCAGTATTTGAAGCTAAGTGCTATCTTTATTTTGAAAATGATAAAAATAAAGCAAAGGAACTTTATCACTCAGCAACTATACTAGCTGAACAATTTGATGATAAAGTATTAGAAAATGAAAAGATTATTTGAATTTCCATAACTTAAGAAAGTTCATCATTTTTAATTATCGCTGTAAAATGATTGAAAGTATGAAATTTCCAAACAAAATATTTGAAAAATTTTGAAAAAAGAGTTAGAATATTTTTTGTAATATACAAAGTAAACGCTTACTTATCAAGGAGGACATTTTATGTCATACAAAACAAGCAATGCAGAAGGTCATGTAGATTTCATCAATACCTATGATTTGGAGCCAATGGCGCAACAAGTTATTCCTAAAGCAGCATTTGGCTATATCGCTAGTGGGGCGGAGGATACTTTCACTTTGCGTGAGAATATTCGTGCCTTTAACCACAAACTCATCGTTCCTCATACACTTTGCAATGTAGAAAATCCAAGTACAGAGATTGAATTTGCAGGCGAAAAATTGTCTTCACCAATCATTATGGCGCCTGTTGCGGCTCATAAATTGGCAAATGAACAGGGTGAAGTGGCGACTGCGCGTGGTGTGCATGAGTTTGGTTCTCTCTATACAACCAGCTCTTACTCTACTGTCGACCTTCCAGAAATTACGGAAGCCCTTCAAGGGACACCTCATTGGTTCCAGTTTTACTTTAGTAAAGATGATGGTATCAATCGCCACATCATGGACCGTGTGAAGGCTGAAGGTTATAAAGCGATTGTCTTGACGGCTGATGCTACGGTAGGGGGCAATCGTGAGGTCGATAAGCGTAATGGTTTTGTCTTCCCAGTTGGCATGCCGATTGTTGAGGAATATCTGCCAGAAGGTGCTGGAAAATCAATGGACTTTGTTTACAAATCAGCTAAACAACGCTTGTCTCCACGTGATGTAGAATTTATCGCTGAATACTCAGGACTTCCTGTTTATGTCAAGGGACCACAATGCCGTGAGGACGTTGAACGTTCGCTTGCTGCAGGTGCTTCTGGTATCTGGGTGACCAACCATGGTGGCCGTCAAATCGACGGTGGACCAGCTGCCTTCGATTCACTTCAAGAAGTAGCTGAAGCAGTTGATAAACGTGTGCCAATTGTCTTTGACTCTGGTATTCGTCGTGGCCAACACGTCTTTAAAGCCTTGGCTTCAGGAGCAGACTTGGTAGCTATTGGCCGCCCGGTTATCTATGGCTTGGCTCTCGGCGGTAGTGTTGGTGTGCGTCAAGTCTTTGAACACTTGAATGCGGAATTGAAGACAGTCATGCAGTTGTCTGGAACTCAGACTATTGAAGATGTTAAACACTTTAAACTTCGTCATAACCCATACAACCCAACCTTCCCAGTTGACCCACGCGACTTAAAATTGTATTGATAAAAGAGATTGCCTCCACTTGATGTGGAGGTTTTTCTTCGTCTATAGGAAGAATAAATCACCATTGAAATCTATATAAATATATTTTTCAGTCAAATATCTTGCTAGGGCTTTCATTTTTTGCTATACTGGTGCAGTAATTAAATAATAAAGACATTTGGGGTGCTTTAGGCTGAGATGATACCCATTGAACCTGCTACAGTTAGTACTGTCGAAGGGAAATGTGAATAGTTTTTTCTTGAGAAAGAAAAAACCATCTAATTTTGTAAGCAAAACTCTAATTTTTGATTGTAATTGGAGTTTTTTGTTTATATAAGCTGGATGAAGGTGATACAAAGCATTTAGGTAGCACTTCTTGAACGCCCTTGATTTTCTTTAAAAAGGTCAAGTAAAACTAGGATTTTCTTGCTGTTTTGTTGATTACGAACGAGTAAAGAGAGGAAAAGTAAATATGGAAACACAAGACTATGCATTTCAGCCAGGTTTGACTGTTGGAGAATTATTAAAAAATAGTCAGAAGGATTGGCAGGCTGCAATCAATCATCGTTTTGTTAAGGAACTTTTTGAAGGTGCAATTGAGAATAAGGTCTTAAAAGACTACCTGATTCAGGATTATCACTTCTTTGATGCCTTTTTATCCATGCTGGGTGCTTGCGTAGCCCACGCAGACCAGCTTGAATCCAAACTTCGTTTTGCCAAGCAACTAGGCTTTCTTGAAGCAGATGAAGACGGTTATTTCCAAAAGGCTTTTAAAGAGTTAAAAGTATCTGAGAATGATTACCAGGAAGTGACCTTGCATCCTGTAACAAAAGCCTTTCAGGAGCTTATGTATTCTGCTGTGTCATCATCAGACTATGCCCATCTTTTGGTCATGCTGGTCATTGCAGAAGGGCTCTATCTAGACTGGGGTTCTAAAGATTTGGCTCTACCTGAAGCCTATATTCATTCGGAATGGATCAATCTCCACAGAGGTCCTTTCTTTGCAGAGTGGGTTCAATTTCTGGTTGACGAACTCAATCGTTTCGGGAAAGGTCGAGAAGATTTGACAGAACTTCAGGAACGCTGGAATCAAGCAGTTGCCTTAGAATTAGCCTTTTTTGATATTGGCTATGACGCCTAGAGAAGGTTTAGGATATTTACAAATTTGATGAGGTAAATCATTCAATGTAAATGGTAAATGAAAAAAATTTCTTAACGAAAGATAGAGATAAATCGAAATCAGTAGATCGTATAAAGTTAGAAGGAAGAATTTCAATATGACAAGTTTAAAATTATTAAAAGAAAAAGCACCTTTGGTCATTTGTATAACCAATGATGTAGTAAAAAATTTCACAGCAAATGGATTAGTAGCACTGGGTGCCTCACCAGCCATGAGTGAGTTTCCAGCAGATTTAGAGGACTTATTAAAGTATGCTGGAGGTTTATTAATAAACATAGGCACATTGACAGATGAAAATTGGAAATTATACCAAGCTGCTTTGAAAATTGCAGAGAAATATAATGTCCCAGCAGTTTTAGATCCTGTAGCCTGTGGAGCAGGAGAATATAGAAAAAAAGTAGCAGATGATCTAATTAACAATTACAAACTCGCAGCGATTAGAGGAAATGCTGGAGAGATTGCCTCTTTAGTAGGGATAAATGTGGTATCTAAAGGAGTAGACAGTGCGGGAGTAGATAATATTGATGAAATTGCTCTAGCAGCAAATGAGAAGTTCAATATTCCAATAGTAGTAACAGGTGAAGTGGATGCTATTGCGGTAAATGGAGAAGTGGTAACGATTCATAATGGTAGTGCCATGATGCCAAAAGTTATTGGGACAGGATGTTTATTAGGTGCTGTAGTAGCAAGCTTTATCGGACTAGAAAAAGGTCAAGAATTGAAATCATTAGAAACAGCAATGTTGGTTTACAATATCGCTGGAGAAATGGCAGAAAAACGTCCAAATGGGCATCTTCCTGGAACATTTAAAGTTGAATTTATAAATGCCTTATACGAGATTACAGACGAAGATGTAAAGAAATTCAAAAGAGTGAAGAAAAATGTTTCATAAAGAATTACTAAAACTATATTTTATTTGTGGAACGACTACTTGCCAAGGAAAAGATCTATATACGGTCGTTGAGGAAGCCTTAAAAGGTGGTATAACCTTATTTCAATTCCGTGAAAAAGGTGAGGGAGCCCTGAAAGGTATAGAAAAAGTCGAACTAGCAATAAAACTACAGGCTCTTTGTAAAAAATATAATGTTCCATTTATCGTTAATGATGATATTGATTTGGCATTGGAAATAGATGCTGATGGCGTACATGTAGGACAGGATGACCTTGGAGTTGATGAAATTAGAAAATTGATGCCAGATAAAATAATTGGTCTTTCTATAAAAAACGAGGAAGAATTTCAACAATCAAAAGTTGAATATGTAGATTATGTTGGTGTTGGTCCTGTATTTGATACCCAGTCAAAGGACGATGCTGGTGGTGCTATAGGTTATGAAGGTCTTAAATTGATGAGAAAACTATTGCCACAAATGCCCTTAGTTGCAATTGGTGGGATACAGACGCAACATATTAAAGACATTATGAAGACCAATGTTGACGGTGTTTCAATCATTTCAGCAATATCGTATGCAAAAAATATAGAAAAAACTGTTCGAGAAATGAGTGAAAAATAGGTATCGATCTAACCAAAGAAAGATCTGCTGTATTTCCAGTTCAATTTCTTGAACTGGAAAAAATCGTTTGTTATAATATTTATATAATTAAATAATAAAGACATTTGGGGTGCTTTAGGCTGAGATGATACCCATTGAACCTGATACAGTTAAGACTGGCGAAGGGAAATGTGAAATGGTTTTGTATTTATAGAAACTAACCATCTAATCTTGTAAGCTGAACTCTAATTCCTATCTGTAATTAGAGTTTTTTCTTTTACGAAACTGGATGAAGATGATACAAAGCATTTAGGTAGCTCACATTGAATACCCCACTTTTCTTTAAAAAAGGAGTTTTTTTATGTTGAAAAAATGGCAGTTAAAAGATGTTATCTTACTTGCTTTCTTGTCTATCTTTTTTGGTGGTGTTTTTGTGGGTTCAGGCTATCTGTTTGATATCCTCACCCTGATTTTAGCACCTCTTGGTTTACAGGCCTTTGCCAATGAAATCCTCTTTGGTCTCTGGTGTATGGCTGCGCCTATTGCTGCAATCTTTGTTCCAAGAGTCGGAAGTGCAACGATTGGAGAAGTGCTAGCTGCGCTTGCTGAAGTCCTTTATGGTAGCCAATTTGGTCTAGGTGCCCTTTTGTCTGGCTTGGTTCAAGGTTTGGGAAGTGAACTTGGTTTTATCGTAACCAAGAATCGCTATGAAAGTTGGCTCTCTCTAACTGCCAATAGTATTGGGATTACGCTTGTTAGCTTTGTCTATGAATACATTAAGTTAGGTTACTATGCCTTCTCCCTTCCTTTTGTCCTTTCCTTGCTTGTAGTACGTTTTATTTCCGTCTTTTTCTTCTGTACCATCTTGGTTCGTGCCATTGTCAAACTCTATCATCAGTTTGCAGCTGGAGGCAAGGCATAGATGGGGCTGGAACTACGAGCGATTCAGTCACCAATCTTCCCTGAGCCGCTTGATTTTACTTTTCATGCGCAAGCCTTTACCTTGTTAGTTGGGAGCAGTGGTTCAGGAAAATCCAGCCTCTTTCAAATGATTGCCCAAGTCAGTTCTCTTCCCTATAGCGGTCAAGTCCTGATAAATGGGAGCGAGGTCAGTCAGCTTTCTATCATCGAACGTGTCCAGACGGTTGGTATTCTCTTTCAAAATCCCAATCATCAATTTACCATGGAGAACTTGTTTGAGGAGCTGATTTTTACCTTGGAAAATATTGGGCATCCCGTTCAGGAAATTGATTCTAAAATAGCAGATGTGGTTCGACAATGTCGCTGCGAGAAGATCTTGCACCGTCCCATCCATCACTTATCAGGTGGGGAAAAGCAAAAGGCTGCTTTGGCTGTTCTCTTTGCTATGAATCCTAGGGTCTATCTCTTGGATGAGCCCTTCGCTTCCATTGACCGCAAGAGTAGGATAGAGATATTGGAGATTCTAAAAGAGTTGGCCTCTAATGGGAAGACAGTTATTTTGTGCGACCATGATTTATCTGACTATGAAGCCTATATCGACCATATGGTGGAGCTAAGAGACGGACAACTAACGAAAATAAATCAAATCCCTGCCTCTGAAATGACACAGGCTGTTTCAAAGGAGATTGCTTCTAGCCCAGAACTATTCCATATGGATGGAACGACTTGTGAGCTGGATAAGCGCCCCCTCTTTTCGATTGCGGATTTCACATTCTATAAAGGAATTTCCTGTATTTTGGGTGATAATGGTGTCGGGAAATCAACCCTCTTTCGGTCTATTCTTCAATTTCAAAAGTATAAAGGACGAATTACTTGGAGGGGGACAGTCCTGAAAAAGAAAAAGAGTTTGTATCGTGACCTGACGGGTGTTGTTCAGGAAGCTGAGAAGCAGTTTATCAGAGTCAGTCTGCGAGAGGAACTGCAATTAGATAGTCCAGACTCTGAAAGAAATCAGCGGATTCTCCAAGCTTTACAATATTTTGATCTGGAGCAGGCATTTGATAAGAGTCCCTATCAATTAAGTGGTGGCCAGCAAAAGATTCTTCAGCTCTTGACCATCTTGACCAGCAAGGCGTCTGTGATTTTGCTAGATGAACCTTTTGCAGGTTTGGATGATAGAGCCTGCCATTATTTTTGTCAGTGGATTCTGGAGGAGAGAAATCAGGGAAGAAGTTTTCTGATCATTAGCCATCGTTTAGATCCCTTGATCTCTGTGGTTGATTATTGGATTGAGATGACTAGTCAGGGTCTCAGTCATGTGAAAGCAGTGACAATTACCAAACCACTCACATCTCAGAGTAGCAATACCCAAGGGGAGGTGAAGTAGTATGGTCAAAGTAGCAACCCAGACACCGATTATCAGTCTCTTCTTGCTGATTTTATCCTTGGAAACATCTTTCATTCCTTCGATTGCTCTGAATCTTTCGGTAGTCGCATTTTGCATTCTCTTTATGCTCTATTACCGTCGATTTAAAGTATTGGCTTGGATGATTCTGCTCGCCATTTTGCCATCTTTGGCCAACTACTGGGCAGTTCAGTTACATGGAGATACTTCGCAGGCAGTCATGCTTGGAACGAGGGCCTTTGTGACCGTTTGTATTGGTCTTGTTTTTGTTTCCTCTATTTCCCTAAAAGAGCTTCTCTTGTACTTGGCTCAAAAGGGGTTATCACGCTCTTGGGCCTATGCCTTGATTGTGGTATTCAATTCCTTTCCCCTTATTCAGCAAGAAATCAAGTCCCTCAAGGAAGCTTGCTTATTACGCGGTCAAGAACTACATTTTTGGTCGCCCTTGATTTACAGTAAGGTTTTGATGACGGTCTTTAGATGGCGCCATCTTTACCTGAGAGCCCTATCGGCGCATGGATATGACGAACATGCACAGGTGGAGAATCGCTATCGGACTTTTTATATTCCTCAAAGGACAATATTCATCTACCTGCTTTTCTTTTTATTGCTTCAAACCAGTCTATTTTTATAAAGGAGTTATTATGGAATTTACAGATATTGCGATGGAATTATCCAAGGAAGCTTGGCAGGCCTCCTTTCATCATCCCTTTGTATTACAGTTACAAGAGGGAAATTTAGACCTGTCCATCTTTCGCTATTACTTGATTCAGGATGCCTACTATTTGAAGGCCTTCTCAGAAGCCTATCACCTCTTGGCTGATAAGACTTCAAACCAAGAGATGAAAAGACTCTTGAAACAAAATGCTCAGAGTCTAGTGGAAGGTGAGTTATTTATCCGCCAACAATTTTTCAAGGAATTGGAAATCAGCAACCAGGAAATGGAGCAACATCCAATCGCTCCAACCTGCTATCATTATATCTCTCACATTTATCGTCAATTTGCAGAGCCAAACTTGGGCATTGCTTTTGCGAGCTTGCTGCCTTGTCCTTGGCTATATCATGATATAGGCAAATCACTTAATCTTAAACCATCACCAAATCCTCTCTACCAACAATGGATTGAAACTTATATTACGGATGAGTTGGAGCAGCAGATTCGAGAGGAAGAAGCTTTGGTAAATCAGCTCTATCGAGAAAGTGACGAGACGGACAAACAAAAAATGCTAGAGGCCTTCCACAGAAGTGTCCACATGGAAGCCAAGTTTTGGGAGATGGCTTACCAACATCAAACATGGACGAGTGATTTGCAGTCCTTAGAAAAAGAGAAGAAATAGAAAATGAGAAACCACCAACTTCAAGTTCACAAATTAACCATTTTATCCATGATGATTGCCCTTGATGTAGTCCTTACGCCTATCTTTCGGATTGAGGGAATGGCACCGATGTCCAGTGTAGTCAATATTCTAGCAGGAATCATGATGGGACCTGTTTATGCCTTGGTTATGGCTACAGTGACAGCCTTTATCCGTATGACGACTCAAGGGATTCCGCCTTTAGCTCTCACAGGAGCGACTTTTGGAGCCCTTCTAGCAGGTCTCTTTTATAAGTATGGTCGAAAATTTTACTTTTCTGCCTTGGGAGAAATTTTGGGAACAGGTATTATTGGTTCTATTGTTTCCTATCCTGTTATGGTACTCTTTACAGGATCAGCTGCTAAGCTTAGCTGGTTTATCTACACTCCTCGATTTTTCGGAGCAACCTTGATTGGTACAGCGATTTCCTTTATTGCCTTTCGATTTTTAATCAAGCAGGAATTCTTTAAAAAAGTGCAGGGATATTTCTTTGGTGAAAGGATAGACTGATGCAGGCATTTACAAATCCTTTTCCTATAGGCTCTAGTTCCCTCATTCACTGTATTACCAATGAGATTTCTTGTGAGATGTTAGCAAATGGGATTTTGGCTCTGGGATGCAAACCTGTCATGGCAGATGACCCTCGTGAGGTTCTTGATTTTACTAAGCAAAGCCAGGTTCTCTTCATCAATTTGGGGCATTTGTCAGCTGAGAAGGAAAAAGCAATCCGTATGGCAGCTTCTTATGCAGCTCAAGCTGGTCTCCCAATGGTAGTAGATGCGGTTGGCGTAACAGCTTCATCCATTCGTAAGAGATTAGTTAAAGACCTTTTAGACTATATACCTACGGTCCTTAAAGGAAACATGTCGGAAATTCGAAGTCTTGTTGGCTTAAAACACCACGGGGTTGGGGTTGATGCCAGTGCTAAAGATCAAGAAACTGAGGATTTGCTTCAAGTCTTGAAAGACTGGTGTCAGACCTATCCAGGTATATCATTCTTAGTCACAGGTCCCAAGGACCTCATCGTTTCAGAGAATCAGGTTGCTTTACTGGAGAATGGCTGTGCAGAATTAGACTGGATAACAGGGACAGGAGACTTGGTTGGAGCCTTAACAGCTGTTTTTCTCAGCCAAGGAAAGACAGGTTTTGAAGCTTCTTGCTTGGCAGTCTCTTATCTCAATATCTCTGCTGAGAAAATAGTTGTTCAAGGAATGGGATTAGAAGATTTTCGTTACCAAGTACTTAATCAGCTTTCGCTCCTCAAAAGAGATGAAAACTGGCTAGATGATATCAAAGGAGATGTTTATGAATAGAGAAGCACTTAGATTGTATCTGGTAACCAATCGCTACCAAGATTCAGTGGAAAGCTTTCTTGAAAAGGTTGAGACGGCCTGCCGTTCAGGAGTTACCATAGTCCAATTACGAGAAAAAAATCTCACAACCAATCAATATTATCAACTGGCAAAAAAAGTCAAGGAAATAACAGATGCCTATCAGGTACCCTTGATAATCGATGATCGTTTGGATGTTTGTCTTGCAGTTGATGCTGCTGGTCTGCATATTGGCGACGATGAACTGCCAGTTTCGGTTGCCCGACAAGTCTTGGGCCCTGAAAAAATCCTCGGTGTCACAGCTAAAACGGTAAAAAGAGCCCTCGAGGCAGAAGAAGGGGGAGCAGATTACTTGGGGACAGGAGCCATTTTCCCGACTACGACTAAAGAAAATGCGCCTATCACCCTGATTTCAACCTTGAAGACAATTTGCCAAAGGGTCGCCATTCCAGTAGTTGCTATCGGAGGCTTGACGTCAGAGAACATTGACCAGCTTGTTGGCACTGGAATAGCTGGAGTAGCAGTCGTACGCGATCTGATGCAAGCAGAAGATATAGAGGAAAAAACGCAAGCCTTTTTAACAAAGCTGGATGACATTATTTCCTAATTAATATTCAATGAAAATCAAAAAGTAAACTAGGAAGCTAGTCGCAGGTTGCTCAAAGCACAGCTTTGAGGTTGCAGATAAAGCTGACGTAGTTTGAAGAGATTTTCTAAGAGTATAAAAACTCTCTAATTCCCTAAAAGTGGGAACTAGAGAGTTTTTTTAATCTTTAAAGCTTGTATGGTTGACCGGGCCAGAACCATGACCGAGTTGAGGGGCGTCTTGAATAGCTTTTGTGATAAAGGCCTTGGCCTTATCAACTGCTTGATAAAGACTTTTGCCCTTGGCTAGTTCAGCAGTAATCACTGCAGCAAAGGTACACCCAGTACCATGGGTGTGACAGGTTTGAATTCGTGGGCTTTCCCAGACAAATTGCTCATCCTTGGTAAAGAGGAAGTCTTTGGCACCGCCTTCGAGATGACCACCTTTGATGGCCACAGACTGAGGACCAAATTCTTTTAAAATCAGGCGACCAGCACGTTGCATGTCTTCAGGATCATGGATCGAAAAGCCAACAATTTCTTCTGCCTCAGGAAGATTGGGTGTGATAATGGTTGCAAGGGGAAGTAGGTTTGTTTTTAGGTAAGTTCTGGCACTGGTATCAATCAGGGTGTCACCACTCGTAGCGACCATAACAGGGTCAAGGACATAGGGACAATCCAGCTTTTTAAGATAGGGCTGGATGATTTCCATGATTTCAGTAGTTGCCAACATTCCAGTTTTTACAGCCTGAGGCTTGATATCCGAAAAGACACTCTCCAATTGGGCTTTCAACATTTGAGGAGAAACGTGTTCGATCAATTGAACGCCTCTGGTATTTTGAGCGACAAGACTGGTCACAACGGCCATTCCATAGACATCTCTAGCTTGGAATGACTTTAAATCAGCCATAATGCCAGCACCACCACTAGGGTCAGTCCCTGCAATGGTCAAAGCAACGGGTAAATAAGTCATCTAAAACCTCCCAACCAACTGAAGTTTGTATTCTTAAGAACAAGCTGGTCTGTTTTAGAAAGGCAATGGAAGACTGCTAGTCCCCATCATCATTTCCACTTCCATCAGCTAGCATTACCTAGATTGAGTCAAAGGGTCTAACAGTCGTTAATCTCAGCTTTACGCACCCCTAGTGGTTGTTTTCTTTTTTCTTTAGTATAGCATATTTTTATAGTTTATATAGTAAGATTTGACTGAAAATCCTTTATCAAATGATTAAAATTCAATTTTTCAAAGAAAAGATTAATTTCATAGTTGACAAATGTAGATTTTAGGAATATACTAACAATTGTAATCGACAAATGTAGATTTAGGAGGTGTGATTATGCAGATTTCAGATGCAGAATGGCAGGTCATGAAGATTATTTGGATGCAAGGAGAGCAGACCAGTATGGATTTGATCAGGGTTCTGGCGGAGCGGTTCGACTGGTCCAAGTCAACCATTCAAACTCTTTTGGCTCGTTTGGTTGAGAAAGAGTGTTTGACTCGGAAAAAAGAAGGCAAGTCTTTTGTTTATTCAGCACTTTTAACTTTGGACCAAAGTCGGGATTTACTTGTCCAAGATATCAAAGACAAGGTTTGTTCTCGTAGGATTAAGAACTTGTTAGCTGATTTGATTGCTGAATGTGATTTTACTCAGGCTGACTTGGAAGACTTGGAAGCTGTGATTTCTGAGAAGAAATCAAACGCTGTGACAGAAGTAAGATGTAATTGTATGTAAAGGAGACGTCATGTTAAATAGTATTGTAACCATTATTTGTATTGCCCTTATCGCGTTTATCTTGTTTTGGTTTTTCAAAAAGCCTGAAAAATCTGGACAAAAAGCCCAGCAAAAAAAGGGCTACCAAGAGATTCGAGTGGAAGTCATGGGGGGCTATACGCCTGAGTTGATTATCCTCAAGAAATCAGTGCCAGCCCGCATTGTCTTTGACCGCAAGGATCCTTCACCATGTTTGGACCAAATTGTTTTTCCAGATTTTGGTGTACATGCGGATCTGCCAATGGGGGAAGAGTATGTAGTGGAAATCACGCCTGAGCAGGCTGGAGAGTATGGTTTCTCTTGTGGCATGAATATGATGCACGGTAAGATTATTGTAGAATAGGAGAATGATATGACTGAAATTGTAAAAGCAAGTCTTGAAAATGGTGTTCAAAAAATCCGTATCACGGCAGACAAAGGCTACCATCCAGCTCATATACAGCTTCAAAAAGGGATTCCAGCTGAGATTACCTTTCATCGTACTACTCCTTCAAACTGTTATAAGGAAATTCTTTTTGAAGAAGAAGGCATCTTAGAACCAATCGGCGTAGACGAAGAGAAAGTCATTCGTTTTACACCTCAAGAATTAGGTCAACATGAATTTTCTTGTGGTATGAAGATGCAAAAGGGAAGTTATACAGTTGTTGAGAAGACTCGAAAATCTCTATCACTTTTACAGCGTTTTTGGATTACTAGTATCTTTACTGTGCCTCTTGTGATCCTCATGATTGGGATGTCGACAGGAGGAATTAGTCACCAAGTCATGCGTTGGGGAACCTTTTTAGCCACAACACCGATTATGCTAGTAGCAGGTGGTCCTTATATCCAAAGTGCTTGGGCTAGTTTTAAAAAGCACAATGCCAACATGGATACCTTGGTTGCTCTGGGAACCCTAGTGGCCTATTTCTATAGCTTAGTTGCCCTCTTCGCTGGTCTCCCCGTTTACTTTGAAAGTGCTGCCTTTATCTTCTTCTTCGTTCTTATGGGAGCCGTTTTTGAGGAGAAAATGCGGAAAAATACTTCCCAAGCTGTGGAGAAATTACTGGACTTGCAGGCTAAAACTGCAGAAGTCTTGCGTGAGGATAACTATGTTCAAGTTCCCTTGGACCAAGTCAAGGTAGGAGACCTGATTCGGGTGCGACCTGGTGAAAAGATTGCAGTTGATGGTGTCGTAGTAGAAGGTATCTCTAGTATTGATGAGTCTATGGTGACAGGTGAGAGTCTGCCTGTGGACAAGACAGTTGGAGATACCGTCATTGGTTCAACCATCAATAATAGTGGAACACTTGTTTTTAGAGCAGAAAAAGTTGGTTCAGAGACTGTCTTGGCTCAGATTGTGGATTTTGTGAAGAAAGCTCAGACAAGTCGTGCGCCGATTCAGGACTTGACGGATAAAATTTCAGGGATTTTTGTCCCAGCAGTTGTCATTTTAGGGATTGTGACCTTTTGGGTTTGGTTCGTCTTGCTCAGGGATAGTGTAGTTGTGCTTGGAGCGAGCTTTGTGTCTTCGCTTCTCTATGGAGTAGCAGTTCTGATTATTGCCTGTCCTTGTGCCTTGGGACTTGCAACACCGACGGCCCTTATGGTGGGGACAGGTCGCAGTGCCAAGATGGGAGTTCTCCTCAAAAATGGAACGGTTCTACAGGAAATCCAGAAAGTTCAAACGATTGTCTTTGATAAGACTGGAACTTTGACGGAAGGGAAGCCTGTGGTAACAGATATCATAGGCGACGAAGTAGAAGTGCTTGGATTGGCAGCCTCCTTGGAAGAATCTTCCCAACACCCACTGGCTGAAGCCGTTGTGAAACGAGCGAGTGAAGCTGGACTTGAGTTTCAAACTGTTGAAAATTTCCAAGCCTTGCACGGAAAAGGTGTCTCAGGGCAAATCAATGGAAAACAAGTTCTGCTTGGAAATGCTAAAATGCTGGATGGCATGGATATTTCTAGCATTTATCAAGAAAAACTAGAAGAACTGGAAAAAGAAGCTAAGACAGTTGTGTTCTTGGCTGTTGAGAATGAAATCAAAGGCTTGCTTGCTCTGCAAGATATTCCTAAGGAAAATGCCAAGCTTGCCATCAGTCAGTTGAAAAAACGAGGTCTTAAAACAGTCATGCTGACAGGAGACAATGCAGGTGTGGCGCGTGCTATTGCCGATCAGATCGGAATCGAAGAGGTCATTGCAGGTGTCTTGCCAGAAGAAAAAGCTCATGAAATCCATAAGCTACAAGCGACTGGCAAAGTAGCATTTGTTGGGGATGGGATTAATGACGCTCCTGCCCTTAGTGTAGCAGATGTGGGGATTGCTATGGGAGCTGGAACAGATATCGCCATCGAGTCAGCAGATTTGGTGTTGACAACTAATAACCTCCTAGGAGTGGTTCGTGCCTTTGACATGAGTAAGAAAACCTTTCATCGAATTCTGCTCAATCTTTTCTGGGCCTTTATCTACAATGTCGCCGGAATTCCGATTGCAGCAGGAGTCTTTTCAGGTGTTGGACTGGCCCTCAACCCAGAACTGGCAGGTCTAGCCATGGCCTTTAGTTCTGTATCCGTTCTGACTAGTTCCCTTCTCTTAAACTTTAGTAAAATAGATTAAAAGCGGGCTTGCTCGCTTTTTATACTCTTTGAAAATCTCTTCAAACCACGTCAGCTTTGTCTGCAACCTCAAAGCTGTGCTTTGAGCAACCTGCGGCTAGCTTCCTAGTTCGCTCTTTGATTTTCATTGAGTATTATAAAACAGAAGCTAAAAACGTTTTCAAACTGTACTGTAATAGAGAATAAAAACTTCTGAGCAGATTCTTAGTAAAGTCAAAATAAATGTGATAAATTAGTATTGTAAAAATTTACTGAAACGTTTTCAAAAACTATATGAAACCTTTTTTAGTAGATTTAAAAATATTTGAAGGAGAGTTATCATTATGACTCAAGGGAAAATTACTGCATCTGCAGCAATGCTTAATGTATTGAAAACATGGGGCGTAGACACAATCTACGGTATCCCATCTGGAACACTCAGCTCATTGATGGATGCTTTGGCTGAAGACAAAGATATCCGTTTCTTGCAAGTTCGCCACGAAGAAACAGGTGCTCTTGCAGCGGTTATGCAAGCTAAATTCGGCGGCTCAATCGGGGTTGCAGTTGGTTCAGGTGGTCCAGGTGCGACTCACTTGATTAACGGTGTTTACGATGCAGCTATGGATAACACTCCATTCCTAGCAATCCTTGGATCACGTCCAGTTAACGAATTGAACATGGATGCTTTCCAAGAATTGAACCAAAACCCAATGTACAACGGTATCGCTGTATACAACAAACGTGTAGCTTACGCTGAGCAATTGCCAAAAGTAATCGACGAAGCTTGCCGTGCTGCAGTTTCTAAAAAAGGCCCAGCTGTTGTTGAAATCCCAGTAAACTTTGGTTTCCAAGAAATCGATGAAAACTCATACTACGGTTCAGGTTCATACGAACGTTCATTCATCGCTCCTGCCTTGAACGAAGTTGAAATCAACAAAGCTGTTGAAATCTTGAACAATGCTGAACGTCCAGTTATCTATGCTGGTTACGGTGGTGTTAAAGCTGGTGAAGTGATTACTGAATTGTCACGTAAAATCAAAGCACCAATCATCACAACTGGTAAAAACTTTGAAGCTTTCGAATGGAACTACGAAGGTTTGACAGGTTCTGCTTACCGTGTTGGTTGGAAACCAGCTAACGAAGTTGTCTTCGAAGCAGACACAGTTCTTTTCCTTGGTTCAAACTTCCCATTTGCTGAAGTTTACGAAGCCTTCAAGAACACTGAAAAATTCATCCAAGTCGATATCGACCCTTACAAACTTGGTAAACGTCATGCCCTTGACGCTTCTATCCTTGGTGATGCAGGTCAAGCAGCGAAAGCAATCCTTGACAAAGTGAACCCAGTTGAATCTACTCCATGGTGGCGTGCAAACGTTAAGAATAACCAAAACTGGCGTGATTACATGAACAAACTCGAAGGTAAAACTGAGGGCGAATTGCAATTGTATCAAGTTTACAATGCTATCAATAAACATGCTGATCAAGACGCTATCTACTCAATCGACGTAGGTGACACTACTCAAACATCTACTCGTCACCTTCACATGACACCTAAGAACATGTGGCGTACATCTCCACTCTTTGCGACAATGGGTATTGCCCTTCCTGGTGGTATCGCTGCTAAGAAAGACAATCCAGATCGCCAAGTATGGAACATCATGGGTGACGGTGCATTCAACATGTGCTACCCAGACGTGATCACAAACGTTCAATACGACCTTCCAGTTATCAACGTTGTCTTCTCAAATGGTAAATATGCCTTCATCAAGGACAAATACGAAGACACAAACAAACACTTGTTTGGTTGTGACTTCCCTAATGCTGACTATGCGAAAATCGCTGAAGCGCAAGGTGCTGTAGGATTTACAGTTGACCGTATCGAAGACATCGATGCAGTTGTTGCAGAAGCTGTTAAACTCAACAAAGAAGGTAAAACTGTTGTGATCGATGCTCGCATCACTCCACACCGTCCACTTCCAGTAGAAGTACTTGAATTGGATCCAAAACTTCACTCAGAAGAAGCAATCAAAGACTTCAAGGAAAAATACGAAGCAGAAGAACTCGTACCATTCCGTCTCTTCTTGGAAGAAGAAGGGTTGCAATCACGCGCAATTAAATAATTTCTCTCGTCGAAAATCAAATGTAAACTGCGTTATCTTCACCTTGCCGTACTCCAGTACTGCCTGCGGTTTGATGCCTTGTTTGTTCTTTGATTTTCATAGAGAGAAACTTGAAAAGATCGGAGCAATCCGGTCTTTTTCTGGAGGATAGTAAATGAATTTAAATCAATTAGATATTATCGTTTCAGATGTTCCCCAAGTCTGTGCTGACTTGGAGCGTATTTTGGATAAACAGGCAGACTATGTTGACAAAGGTTTTGCTCAGTTTACGATTGGCAGTCACTGTCTGATGTTGTCCCAAAATCATTTGATTCCTTTGGAAGATTTTCAGTCAGGAATCATTCTTCATATCGAGGTTGAGGATCTAAATCAGAATTACCAACGTTTAAAAGAGATCAGTGTCGAGATTTTACACGGTATTTGTGAAACGGATTGGGGAACAGAGTCCTTATTAGTTAAAGGTTCTGCTGGTCTAGTGATTGATTTTTATCGTATGAAGTAGGTAATTCTATTATCAAATTTTTTATCTAAACATTCTTGGAGTGAAACTTAAAAAGATCGGAGCAATTCGATCTTTTTTGTATTTATGCGACTTTCAGTCCGTCTCGCTCCGTTAGGTGCGAGACAAAAAACCACCCGTTTTCACGGGTGGTTATGATTTCTACACTTATTGTTTGGCTTCCTGTTTTAATTGTTGCACCTGTTCCTCGTACTGGACAAGCTCCCTGTCTTTTATATTGATAGTCGCTTCTGCTTCAGCAATGCGGCTTCTCAGATCTTGAGTCTTGTTATGGTGATAGCTAATACCAATAGCACTACCAGCAATGATCCCGATTACTAGACAAGTAAAAATCACCAAAATCAAGGGAGCAGATAGTTGTGTAAAGACAAGACTGACAGTTACTGTTTGACGATTGAGTAGACCAAATGAGATCACAATGACTAATAAGCTCAAACCGCCAATTAGATAAGCCTTATCTTTCAGTGACAATTCATTAAATTTTTTTAGCATAAGTTCCTTTTCTCCTGACTATGTTGATAGAAAACTACACACCATTTAGGTATTAACAAAATTCATTTTACTAGAAAATTTCGATACTGTCAATAATTTCTAACGGCTTATTTACCATCAATCAATCGATTCATTGAAAAGGAGTATTCATTTTCTAATATTTGATTGAGTAAACAGAACGGAGCAATTCGGTCTTTTTTCTGTTCCCTCTTTCTTATAACAAGATTGTGATAGTTTATATCTTTATAACAAAAGTTTTAAAGACTTGATTGTTTTGAAAGAATATTTTAAAATAAGATTCAGTAAAAATGAAAGAGGTTTTGAAAATGTCTGAAAAACAAATGAAAATTTTAGGTTGGGTAGCGACCTTTATGTCTGTTATGATGTATGTGTCTTACTTCCCACAAATCATGAACAATCTGGCTGGTCAAAAAGGAAATTTCATCCAGCCCTTGGTTGCTGCCATCAACTGTAGTCTCTGGGTTTACTACGGTCTTTTCAAAAAAGAAAGAGATATCCCCCTTGCAGCAGCTAATGCACCAGGTATTATTTTTGGCCTAGTGACGGTTATTACAGCTTTGATTTAAAAGGAACAGAGGAGACTAGTTTTCAGTCTTCTTTTTTGTTTCAGGGGAGGCTATTTACTTTTTCTAGAGGATAATTTTTTAAAAAACAATCTGATAAACTTAAATAGTAGAATAGTATCAGTATGTCACAGTATTTTATAAGAAAAGGTTTACAGAATAAGTTATAATATAAGTAAATGAACAAGCAAATAAGAAAGTGAGTAGAGTTATGACCGAAAAACTGACTTTTCCGGATGGTTTCTTGTGGGGCGGAGCGACAGCTGCCAACCAGTGTGAGGGTGCTTATAATTTAGAAGGTCGTGGATTGGCGAATGTGGATGTCGTCCCCATCGGTCCAGATCGTGAAGCCATTATCACAGGTCAGAAAAAGATGTTTTCGTTTGAGGAGGGCTATTTTTACCCAGCCAAGCAAGCTATTGATATGTACCATCATTACAAGGAAGATATTGCCCTTTTTGCGGAAATGGGCTTTAAGACTTATCGTCTATCCATTGCTTGGACTCGGATTTTTCCTAAGGGCGACGAAACAGTGCCAAATGAAGCTGGTCTAGCCTTTTATGAGGATTTATTTAAGGAGTGCCACAAGTATGGTATCCAACCTCTGGTGACTATCACTCATTTCGACTGTCCTATGCACTTGATTACAGAGTACGGTGGTTGGCGCAATCGTCGGATGTTAGACTTCTATGAAAAACTTTGTCGCACACTCTTTACCCGCTATAAGGGTTTGGTCAAATATTGGCTTACCTTCAACGAAATCAACATGATTCTCCATGCCCCCTTTATGGGAGCTGGGCTCTGTTTTGAAGAAGGAGAAAATCAAGAACTGGTTAAATATCAGGCTGCACACTATGAGTTGGTAGCTTCAGCTCTTGCGACAAAGATTGCCCACGAAATTGACCCAGAAAATAAGGTGGGATGTATGTTGGCTGCAGGGCAATACTATCCTAACACAGCCCATCCAAGAGACTACTGGGCAGCCATGGAGGAAGACCGCAAGAGTTACTTCTTCATTGATGTTCAAGCGCGTGGGGAATACCCAAATTACGCAAAGAAGCAGTGGGAGCGTGAGGGAATTAAGATTCAAATGACGTTAGAGGATTTGGACTTGTTGAAGAATCATACTGTTGACTTTGTTTCCTTCTCTTACTATGCGAGCCGAGTGGCCTCAGGGGATCCAGAAGTGAGGAATATGACCGCTGGAAATGTCTTTGCCTCTATCAAAAATCCTTATCTGGAATCCTCTGAATGGGGTTGGCAGATTGACCCATTGGGACTTCGTATCACCCTCAATGCCATCTGGGATCGTTACCAAAAACCTATGTTCATCGTAGAAAATGGACTCGGTGTTATAGACACGCCAGATGAAAATGGCTATGTAGCGGATGACTATCGAATTGCTTATTTAGAGGCCCACATCAAGGCTATGCGAGATGCCATTTACCAAGATGGGGTTGACTTGCTCGGTTATACGACTTGGGGATGTATCGATTTGGTTTCAGCTGGAACGGGCGAAATGAACAAGCGCTATGGCTTTATCTATGTGGATCGAGATAATGCGAGTCAAGGAAGTCTCAAACGGAGCAAGAAGAAATCCTTCTACTGGTACAAGGATGTCATTGCCAGCAATGGTGCAAGTATTGAGTAGAGCACATTTGTTCACTATTTTTATAAAATCTTCTCTCTACTTTATATAATAGGAAAAAGAGTTCAATTAGACCTGGCTTTTTGCTATAATGAGGGGAGAAAAATCAGACAGGAGAATAAGATGTCAGAACCATTATTTTTACAATCAGTTATGCAAGAAAAAATCTGGGGTGGAACCAAGCTACGTGATGAGTTTGGCTACGACATCCCAAGTGAAAAAATCGGAGAATACTGGGCCATCTCAGCTCATCCAAATGGAGTCTCTAAAGTTTCCAATGGTCGTTACGAGGGAACAGACCTAGCTACTTTGTATGCAGAACACCGTGAATTGTTTGGCAATCGTCCAGAACCTGTATTTCCGCTTTTGACTAAGATTCTGGATGCCAACGACTGGCTCAGCGTCCAAGTTCACCCAGATGATGCTTATGGACTGGAGCATGAAGGCGAACTTGGAAAAACAGAATGCTGGTACATTATCGCAGCGGATGAAGGTTCAGAGATTATCTACGGTCACAATGCTAAGTCAAAAGAAGAACTCCGCCAGCAAATCGAGGATAAAAACTGGGAGGACTTGCTGACAAAAGTTCCTGTTAAGGCTGGAGATTTCTTCTATGTGCCAAGTGGCACCATGCATGCTATCGGGGCAGGAATTTTGATTCTTGAAACTCAGCAATCTAGCGATACCACTTACCGTGTCTATGACTTTGACCGTAAGGATGATAATGGCAACTTGCGTGAACTTCACCTTGAAAAATCTATCGATGTCTTGAATATTGGCGAGCCTGCCAATAGCCGTCCTGTAACTATCAAAGCAGATGATTTACGTTCCACTCTCCTTGTATCCAATGATTTCTTTGCAGTTTACAAGTGGGAAATTACTGGAAAAGTTGACTTCGAAAAGACAGCTGACTACAGCTTATTCAGTGTCTTGGCTGGTCAAGGTCAACTAACTGTTGACGGGAAAAATTATCCAATCCAAAAAGGTAGCCACTTTATCCTACCAAGTGATGTTGAAGCTTGGACATTGGAAGGGCAAGGTCTGGAATTGATTGTTAGCCATCCATAAAAAAGAAAGGGCCTGAGTTTACTACTCAAGTCCTTTTTGATTACATAAATTGGGCGATGAAGACCACGATGATGATGATTGGAATGATGAAACGAAGAAGGAAGAGCCAGACTTGGAACAGTCCCTGTTTCCATGCTGTTTCATCAAGATGGAGTTCCTCCATTGCAAGAGCCTTTTTAAAGATATAGCCTGTAAAAAGTGAAAGGCAGAGAGCTCCAAATGGCATAAGGAGATTGGAAACCAAGAAGTCCATAGCATCAAAGAAGGTCTTCCCAAAAATATGAACATCTGCCATAATACTGTAAGATAGGGCTGAAGGGATTCCAAAGACAAAGGTCAAAATTCCTAAAATAACACTCCATTTGGCACGCTTGCTGTTGTCCTGATTGGTGATATTGCCTACATTGATTTCCAACATAACGACAGAAGAAGTGACCGTCGCAAAGAGGAAGAGCATGAGGAAGAGGATGTAGAAAATGGTTCCAAAAGGCATCTTGTCAAAGAGCTGAGGCAAGACGATAAAGAGCAGGCTCGGTCCCCCTTCAGATTGGATATTGAAGGCTGACATGGCTGGGAAAATGGCTAGACCCGCCATGATAGATACTGAAATATTCATGACTACGATGGAAATCCCTGACTGGACTAGATTGGTTTTTTTGTCCAAATAAGAAGCATAGGTCAGCATGGCTGTAACCCCTAGTGAGAGGGCAAAGAAAGATTGTCCCAGAGCATAGAGGAGACCAGCACTTGTCAGCTTAGAGAAGTCTGGTTTTAGGAAGTAAAGAACCCCTTCCATGGCATTTGGCAAACTGAGAGAGCGCCCAATGATGACAACAAAGATGATAAAGAGCAGGGGCATCATGACTTTCGAAGCTCTTTCAATCCCTTTTTGAACCCCACGTGATACAATGAAGATATTCAATAGGATAAAGGCTGCTTGAGCTCCTAGGGCAATGGCTGGATTTGAAATGATTGAAGTAAATAACTGAGCATAATCACCCGTTCCACCAAGTTGGAACAATTTTCCAAACTCAATGCCTAGATAGACTAAAATCCAGCCACCAATAACACTGTAAAACGATAAAAGGATAAAAAGGGCAAAGGCACCAATCCAACCGATAAAGTTGTACTTGCTATTCTTTCCTAGTTTTCCAAAGGTTTTGATAGCTGAGACACCAGCACTTCGGCCGAGGGCAAACTCAGCTAGCAAAAGGGGAAAACCGATTAGAATAGTGGAGATGAGAAAGACTAGTAAAAAGCCTCCTCCACCGTTAGCAGCAGTCATATAAGGAAATTTCCAAACGGCTCCAAGTCCGATGGCTGAACCAGCAGATGCTAGGATAAAGCCCAGTTTAGAACCCCATTGCGATTTTTCAGACATAGTTAAACTCCTAAAATTAGTATTACAAAAGAAAAAGCTACTGCCCTTGGCAAATAGCCTCATAAGTACTCAAAATGAGCCTTTCTTTTGATTGATAGACTTGACTATCCTATCATGTTTTCTAAGGTCTGTCAAGAAAACCATTTTCATGTTATGATAAAGTAAAAAAATTTCGCAAAAACGCTTGACTCTGACCTAAGGGTAGGGGTTATACTATCATTGTAAGGAGGAAATCATGTACCATATAAAAGAAGCTGCGCAGCTTTCGGGTGTCTCTGTCAAGACCCTGCACCACTACGATAAGATAGGGCTTTTGGTTCCTTTAAAGTCGGAAAACGGCTATCGAACATACAGTCAGGAGGATTTGGAGCGACTTCAGGTCATTCTTTATTACAAATATCTAGGTTTTTCTTTAGAAAAAATAGCAGAGCTATTAAAGGAAGAAAGGACAGATTTATTGCCCCATCTGACCAGACAGTTGGACTATTTGACTCGAGAAAGGGAACATCTGGATACCTTGATTTCAACCTTGCAAAAAACCATTAAAGAACAAAAAGGAGAAAGAGAAATGAGCATTCAAGAGAAATTTGCTGGATTTAACTACCAAGACCATCAAAAATACCACCAAGAGGCGGTAGAGAAATATGGACAAGAAGTCATGGACCAAGCGCTGGAGCGCCAAAAAGGTCACGAAGACGAGGCTACAGCTGCCTTCAACCAAGTTTTTCAAGCTTTGGCACAAAATCTTCAAGCTGGTCTACCTGTAACAGCAACCGAAAATCAAGAAGAAGCCACTAAACTCTTGCAAGCCATCCGTACTTATGGATTTGACTGCTCTATTGAGGTATTTGGTTATATCGGTAAAGGCTACGTCTACAACCCAGAATTTAAGGAAAAGATTGACAAATTTGGACCTGGAACAGCCCAGTACACATCAGATGTCATTGCCTATTATGTCCAAACTCAGACAAAATAAAATCGGAGGAGCATTCTTCCGATTTTTACTAAATTCAAGCACTATTTGCTTAATAATTTTTCTACCACATTTAGTTTTCGCATGGTCAAATCTACATTAAAAAGCTTTTCAAGATAGTTGGTATGGAGCTTTTTGTGTTTTGCAGTTCTAGGGAGATAGAGGTAAAGACAATAGTTACCAATACAAATTTCTTCTTCACCGTAATCAATTTTCAATTTTTCTAAAGGGAGACTTTGAATAGATTCTTGATAAAAAATCACGTGTATACGGTCATAAAGATAGTCTTCTCCAAACGGGTTTTCTTGGACAATTTTTTTAAAATCACTTTTGTTCTTGATGACCATTTTTAAGTCAGCACCAATTTTTTCCTTTATTAGAGTATGAACCTGTTCTCGTATTTCTTCTAGGGTTAAGTCACTTTCAAGAATAATATTTCCACTTTGAATATAAGTTCGAACTTGTTGAAAACCAGCTTCTGTCAAGATATCTACTAGATAAGACATTTTAGGGATAGCATTTTTTCCATTAGGAGTCACTCCCCTTAACAAGATAATATGTTCCAAAGGACTTCCTTTCTTTTTGGGTTGATTTAGCCATTGAATAATTTAGATTTAGATTGGGTTTGATCCCGCCACCCAGCCGGTACAGAGGGCAGAAGTGATGTTAAACCCACCTGTGTGGGCATTGATATCCAGTACCTCGCCCGCAAAGTGGAGGCCAGAGACCAGCTTACTTTCTAGAGTTTTAGGATTGATTTCCTTGAGACTGACGCCACCCTTGGTGACGAAGGACTTGGCCAGGGACATTTTGCCAGTCACAGGGATTTTGAGCGCTTTGATAGATTGGAGAAGTTGTTCACGTTCCTTTTCAGTCAGTTGTTTGACTTTTTCAGGATAGCCTTGCACAAAAAATTCGGCTAAGCGTTCTGGAAGCAAAGTTTTTAAAGCATTTTTCAAGGATTTTTCCCGATTTTCTTCTAGAAATGTAGCCAAGTTCTTCTCAGATAGTTGAGGCAAAACATCTAGCGAGAGAACCTCCCCTCCCTTTACAAAGCTAGACATACGCAGAGCAGCAGGGCCAGACAAACCAAAGTGGGTAAAGAGCAAATCGTGAGTGATGACATGCTTACCATAGCTTAGGGTCACATCGTCCAATGAAATTCCTTGCAAGGCCTTGTGTGGAAAATCTGTCAACAAAGGACTTTCAGCGGCTTCAAGATCGGTAATGGTATGCTTAAAATGACGGGCAATCTCGTGACCAAAACCAGTCGAACCAGTAGAGGGATAGGATTTCCCACCAGTTGTGACAATGAGTTTCTCACAAGTGAAGGTTTGGTCTGCGGACTTAAGGACAAACTGGTCGTCTATCTTTTTAACCGAAACAATCTCCGTTTTAGTAGCAACTCGACCACCGAGTTCAGTGATTTTCTTTTCCAAGGCCTCGATAATGGTCCGAGACTTGTCACTAGCAGGAAAGACGCGTCCGTGGTCTTCGACCTTAAGTTTAACACCATTTTCTGTAAAAAAATTAATGATATCATGGTTATCAAATTGGGAGAAGACACTGTAGAGAAAGCGCCCATTTCCAGGGATGCCAGCTAGTAGGTCATCTAGAGTTCCGTTGTTGGTTACATTGCAACGTCCCCCACCAGTACCAGCTAATTTTTTTCCAAGTTTCCGATTTTTTTCGATGAGGAGGGTTTTCTGTCCATAAAAGCTACTGGAAATCGTAGCCATCATACCAGCAGGACCTCCACCAATGACGATAGTATCAAAATGTTTCATAGCTCTATTGTACCACAAAAAAACAAGAGATGAAGTCACCTCTTGTCAAGAATGCAATTAATCAATTTCATACCCCATCAGCAAACCACCATCTTCTGCATAAAAACTGCAGAGACCAGATGTTGGGAGAATTTTAATATCCGCCTGTGGGAAGGTTTTACGTATTCGGTCTGAAAGCTGTTGGCAACATTTCTCGTTATTGCGTTGAGCCATGACAATACGACCACCAGCATATCCAGCTTTAATGATTTCATCATAGGCAGCTTGAACTGATTTCTTTGGTCCTCGTGCTTTTTGTAGCAATTCGAGAGTTCCAGTTTCACTAGCTTCTCCGACCATACGGATATTGAGAAGGCCAACGACCGTACCGATAAGCTTGCTCAAACGGCCGTTCTTCACCAAGTTATCAACTTTAGCTAGGACAAAAAGTAACTTGGTTTTTTCTTGATAGGCAGTGATAGATTCAACCACTTCTTCAAAAGATAAGCCTTGGTCGATCAAGTCATTCAATTTTTCTACGAGCAAGTCAACTTCCCCACCAGCAGACAAACTATCAATTATATGAATTTTAGTATCAGGATGTTCTTCCAGATAAATATTTTTTGCTAGTTGAGCACTATTGTGGCTTCCAGAAAGAGTACCAGTGATGGTTACTAGGAAAATGTTTTTGGCTCCTTCAAATGCTCGCAAATAATCATCTGGGCTTGGACAAGCTGATTTTGAAGCTTCTGCAGTTGCATACATGGTTTCCATCATTTGGTCAATGTCAAGACTGGCATCATCAACAAAGACCTGATCAGCTACTTGAATGGTTAAGGGGACACTTACAAAGGTCGAGTCAATAGCTGGTGTTGCCAGCTGACGATAATCACAACCAGAGTCAGCAATAATCTTCCAAGTCATAGAAATTCTCCATCTTTGTCAGTTATACATTGACAAAGGTTCTGTCTTTTTTTACAATTATATCATGAAAGCCCTTGAAACAAAAGCCTCATCCGTCTGTTGTGACAAGTAGAAAGAAAATGTTATGTCTGAACGTAGAATCTCTGAAAAGTCTCTTGAAAATCTCAGAAAATCAAACCAAGAATCCAATTTATTAACTAGAGAAGCCATCGAAACAGCCCTCTTGCAGCTCTTGGAAAAAAAGGACCTGACCAGGATTAGTATTTCTGAATTGGTCAAACGTGCAGGCGTTTCTCGTGCAGCCTTTTACCGTAATTATGATTCCAAAGAGGAGATTTTAGAAAGCGTCTTTAAACGAACTGTCCACAATATTATGGAACAGTTGCATCATTATGATTTAAAGACAGACCTTTATCTGGTCTGGGTTCACCTTTTCCGAGAGGCCAGAAAGGAAGCCAGAGTGATTCAATTGGCCTTGGATTACCATCTGGAAAAAATCTTTGTCCAAGCCATGCAGGAATTTTTAGAAAAATACCATGGGAAATCAAAAGGTGTCAGCTCTTATCTTCATTCCTTTTGGAGCTCGGCCATCGTTTCTGTCCTTCTAAAATGGATCAAGGATGGCATGAAGGTACCAGCTGAAAAGATTGCAGATTTAGGTTTACCATTTTTTAAAAAATAGAGAAAAAGGAGAAGAGATATGACTGAAAAAAGACTAGCATGGGATGAGTATTTTGCAGCCCAAGCCTTACTAATTGCCAATCGTTCCACTTGTAAACGTGCCAAAGTGGGCGCAATTTTGGTAAAGGATAATAAAGTTATTTCCACTGGTTATAATGGTTCGGTGTCAGGGACTGAGCATTGTATTGACCACGAATGTCTAGTCATTGAAGGACACTGTGTTCGCACCCTTCACGCTGAGGTCAATGCTATCCTTCAAGGTGCAGAACGTGGGGTTCCCAAAGGTTTTACAGCATATGTAACCCATTTTCCTTGTCTGAATTGTACCAAACAATTGCTTCAGGTCGGTTGTAAGCGTGTGGTTTATATTAATCAGTACCGAATGGACGACTATGCCCAATATCTTTATCAAGAAAAGGGAACAGAATTGACCCATTTACCACTTGAGACAGTACAGACAGCTCTTAAAGAGGCTGATCTAATGTAAAAATTATCAAAAATAAATGGTTTAGAAAGATTTTTAAACCGTTTTTTGGTATAATAAGAAGAATAAATTGAAAGAAGGAATTCCAAAAATGGGAAAAATTGAAGTTATTAATCATCCACTGATTCAACACAAATTGTCAATCTTGCGTCGTACAGATACTTCTACAAAAGCTTTTCGTGAGCTAGTAGATGAGATTGCAATGTTGATGGGGTATGAAGTACTTCGTGATCTTCCACTAGAAGATGTGGAAATCGAAACACCAATCACAAAAACAGTTCAAAAACAATTGGCAGGTAAGAAATTAGCCATCGTTCCAATCTTG
Source organism: Streptococcus mitis (assembly GCF_905187535.1). Lineage (GTDB taxonomy): Bacteria > Bacillota > Bacilli > Lactobacillales > Streptococcaceae > Streptococcus > Streptococcus mitis_BS. The sequence goes on along the minus strand of NZ_CAJJIE010000059.1, from coordinate 200,322 downwards.
CGTGCAGGTATCGGGATGGTCGATGGGCTCTTGAGCTTAGTTCCAGCTGCTAAAGTTGGCCACATTGGTATGTACCGTGATGAAGAAACGCTTCAACCAGTTGAGTACTTGGTGAAATTACCTGAAGATATTGACCAACGTCAAATTTTTGTGGTAGACCCAATGTTGGCAACAGGTGGCTCAGCAATCTTGGCTGTTGATTCTCTTAAAAAACGTGGCGCATCAAATATCAAATTTGTCTGCCTTGTATCTGCTCCAGAAGGTGTTAAAGCCCTTCAAGAAGCTCATCCAGATGTAGAAATCTTTACAGCAGCCTTGGATGAACGCTTGAACGAACACGGTTATATCGTTCCAGGTCTTGGAGATGCTGGGGACCGCTTGTTCGGTACAAAATAAAATAAAAAAGAGATTGACTTGGAAAAGGATTTCCAGTCACGAAAGGAGGTTGAATTTTTGTTTCTGTCTAATGAAAACAGAGCAAAAATTTGACCTTTTTTGACCAAGATATTATAATAGTCTTATCTTCAGTCATTTGACCAATAAAATTAAAACTCAAAAGGAGAAATAAATGATTCCTGTAGTTATTGAACAAACAAGCCGTGGGGAACGTTCCTACGATATTTACTCACGTCTTCTTAAAGACCGCATCATTATGCTGACAGGCCCAGTTGAAGACAATATGGCCAACTCTGTTATTGCCCAGTTGCTTTTCTTGGATGCCCAAGATAGTACAAAGGATATTTACCTTTATGTAAATACACCTGGTGGTTCCGTTTCAGCTGGTTTGGCAATCGTTGATACCATGAACTTTATCAAGGCAGATGTCCAAACCATTGTTATGGGAATGGCAGCATCTATGGGGACGGTCATTGCATCAAGTGGAGCAAAAGGCAAACGTTTCATGCTTCCAAATGCAGAGTATATGATCCACCAACCAATGGGTGGTACAGGTGGAGGTACTCAGCAAACCGATATGGCGATCGCTGCAGAACACTTGCTTAAAACTCGTAATACCTTGGAAAAAATCTTGGCTGAAAATTCAGGTCAGTCAATCGAAAAAGTTCACGCAGATGCAGAACGCGATAACTGGATGAGTGCCCAAGAAACACTTGAATATGGCTTTATTGATGAAATCATGGCCAACAATTCATTGAATTAATGATCAAAGAAGGCAAACTCGACTGGGTTTGCTTTTTTTGGTATAATAGGGAGAGATTTCTTAGAAAGAGGATTTATCATGTTTGAAAAAGTCAATCGATCTGGCTTGATTATCTATCTTTACTATAATCGTGATGCCAAAAAATTGCAGGATTATGGAGATATTACCTATCATTCCAAGAAACATCGTTACTTACAACTCTATGTTCCAACTCAAGAAATGGAGCAATTGGTCGGGCGCTTGGGCAAGGAAAAGTTTATAAAAAAAGTCAGGGTTTGTCATATCCAAGAGCTGGAAACACCCTTTGTGGGCAATCTTCATCGAGAGGAAAACGTTATCATCGAAAAAGTTCAAGAAAAGTGTTGACAATTTTCTGATAATTCGGTATATTCTTAACATGCTATTTATTTAAGAAATAAGGAGACAAAAAAAGATGAAGAAAAAATTTGCCCTATCGTTTGTGGCGCTTGCAAGTGTAGCACTTCTTGCAGCCTGTGGAGAAGTGAAGTCTGGAGCGTCAAACGCTGCTGGTAACTCAGTAGAGGAAAAGACAATCAAAATTGGATTTAACTTCGAAGAAACTGGTGCCGTAGCTGCCTACGGAACATCTGAACAAAAAGGTGCCCAACTTGCCGTTGATGAAATCAATGCAGCAGGTGGTATCGACGGAAAACAAATCGAAGTAGTTGATAAAGATAATAAATCTGAAACTGCTGAGGCGGCTTCAGTAACAACTAACCTAGTAACCCAATCTAAGGTATCAGCAATCGTAGGACCTGCGACATCTGGTGCAACTGCAGCTGCTGTAGCTAACGCTACAAAAGCAGGTGTTCCATTGATTTCGCCAAGTGCGACTCAAGATGGATTGACTAAAGGTCAAGATTACCTCTTTATCGGAACATTCCAAGATAGCTTCCAAGGAAAAATTATCTCAAACTATGTTACTGAAAAATTAAACGCTAAGAAAGTTGTTCTTTACACTGACAATGCCAGCGACTATGCTAAAGGTATTGCTAAAGCCTTCCGTGAAGCTTACAAAGGTGAAATCGTTGCAGATGAAACTTTCGTAGCAGGTGACACAGACTTCCAAGCAGCCCTTACAAAAATGAAAGGGAAAGACTTTGATGCTATCATTGTTCCTGGTTACTACACTGAAGCCGGTAAAATTGTAAACCAAGCGCGTGGTATGGGAATTGACAAGCCAATCGTTGGTGGTGATGGATTCAACGGTGAAGAGTTTGTACAACAAGCAACTCCTGAAAAAGCATCAAACATCTACTTTATCTCAGGCTTCTCAACTACTGTAGAAGTTTCAGCTAAAGCAAAAGCCTTCCTGGACGCTTACCGTGCTAAGTACAATGAAGAGCCTTCAACATTTGCAGCCTTGGCTTATGATTCAGTTCACCTTGTAGCAAACGCAGCAAAAGGTGCTAAAAACTCAGGTGAGATTAAGGACAACCTTGCTAAAACAAAAGACTTTGAAGGTGTAACTGGTCAAACAAGCTTCGATGCGGACCACAACACAGTCAAAACAGCTTACATGATGACCATGAATAATGGTAAGGTTGAAGCAGCAGAAGTTGTAAAACCATAATAGAAAAATGTTGAAATAGGGAATGAGCCTCTGACTCACTCCCTGTTTCGATGTTTAAGAACCTATCAAAAAGTGAGGGGAAACCCTCGAAATTATATATAGAAAGAGTGAATTTTATGCTCCAACAACTAGTAAATGGTTTGATTCTAGGTAGTGTTTATGCGCTGTTAGCCCTAGGATATACCATGGTTTACGGAATTATCAAGCTCATCAACTTCGCACACGGTGATATTTATATGATGGGAGCCTTTATCGGTTATTTCTTGATTAATTCTTTCCAAATGAATTTCTTTGTAGCGCTTATTGTAGCTATGATAGCGACAGCCATCCTTGGTGTCGTGATTGAGTTTCTTGCTTACCGACCTTTGCGCCACTCTACTCGTATTGCTGTTTTGATTACGGCTATTGGGGTTTCTTTCCTATTGGAATATGGGATGGTCTACCTGGTTGGTGCCAATACCCGTGCCTTCCCTCAAGCGATTCAAACAGTTCGTTATGATCTGGGACCAATTAGCTTAACGAATGTACAGTTAATGATTTTGGCCATTTCCTTGATTTTGATGATTTTGTTACAAGTCATTGTTCAAAAGACAAAAATGGGTAAAGCCATGCGTGCAGTATCCGTAGATAGTGATGCAGCGCAATTGATGGGGATCAATGTAAACCGTACTATCAGCTTTACCTTTGCTTTAGGTTCAGCTCTTGCGGGTGCGGCTGGTGTTCTGATTGCCCTCTATTATAACTCTCTTGAGCCTTTGATGGGGGTTACTCCAGGTCTTAAGTCTTTCGTTGCCGCCGTACTTGGTGGTATCGGAATCATTCCTGGTGCGGCTCTTGGTGGCTTTGTGATTGGTCTATTGGAAACCTTTGCGACAGCCTTTGGAATGTCAGACTTCCGTGATGCCATTGTTTATGGAATCTTGTTGTTGATCTTGATTGTCCGTCCAGCTGGTATCCTTGGTAAAAATGTGAAAGAGAAGGTGTAAGCGATGAAAGAAAATTTAAAAGTTAATTTAAAAGTTAATATTCTATGGTTACTCCTTTTGTTAGCTGGCTATGGCTTGATTAGTGTACTGGTTTCAGTCGGAGTACTCAACCTATTCTATGTACAGATTTTACAACAAATTGGAATTAATATTATTCTGGCAGTTGGTCTTAACTTAATCGTTGGTTTTTCAGGACAATTTTCACTTGGGCATGCTGGTTTCATGGCGATTGGTGCCTATGCAGCAGCTATTATTGGTTCTAAATCACCAACCTACGGTGCCTTCTTTGGAGCTATGCTGATAGGTGCTTTGCTTTCAGGAGCAGTTGCCTTGCTTGTCGGAATTCCAACCTTACGCTTGAAGGGGGACTATCTTGCGGTAGCGACTCTTGGTGTTTCTGAAATTATCCGTATCTTTATCATAAATGGTGGAAGCCTTACAAATGGTGCAGCAGGTATCTTGGGAATTCCTAACTTTACAACTTGGCAAATGGTATACTTCTTTGTCGTGATTACAACCATTGCAACCTTGAACTTCTTGCGTAGTCCAATTGGTCGTTCAACCCTCTCCGTTCGTGAGGATGAAATCGCTGCTGAGTCAGTTGGAGTTAATACGACTAAAATTAAAATCATCGCCTTTGTCTTTGGTGCTATTACTGCAAGTATTGCAGGGTCACTTCAGGCAGGATTTATCGGTTCAGTTGTACCGAAAGATTACACTTTCATCAACTCAATCAATGTTTTGATTATTGTTGTATTTGGTGGACTTGGTTCCATTACAGGTGCAATCGTTTCAGCTATTGTTCTGGGAATTTTGAATATGCTTCTCCAAGATGTTGCTAGCGTGCGTATGATTATCTACGCTTTGGCTTTGGTATTGGTAATGATTTTCAGACCAGGCGGACTTCTTGGAACATGGGAATTGAGCCTATCACGTTTCTTTAAAAAATCTAAGAAGGAGGAACAAAACTAATGGCATTACTTGAAGTAAAACAGTTAACCAAACATTTTGGCGGTCTAACAGCTGTTGGAGATGTGACTCTTGAATTGAACGAAGGGGAATTGGTTGGACTAATCGGTCCAAACGGAGCTGGGAAAACCACCCTTTTCAACCTCTTGACGGGTGTTTATGAACCAAGTGAGGGAACAGTAACCCTAGATGGTCACCTTTTGAATGGAAAGTCACCTTATAAGATTGCTTCTTTGGGACTTGGACGTACATTCCAAAATATCCGTCTCTTTAAAGATTTAACAGTTTTGGATAATGTTTTGATTGCTTTTGGCAACCATCACAAACAACATGTTTTTGCTAGTTTCTTACGCTTACCAGCTTTTTATAAGAGTGAAAAAGAATTAAAGGCTAAGGCTTTGGAATTGTTGAAAATCTTTGATTTAGATGGTGATGCAGAAACTCTTGCTAAAAATCTTGCCTACGGACAACAACGTCGTTTAGAAATTGTTCGTGCCCTCGCTACGGAACCTAAAATTCTCTTTTTAGATGAACCAGCTGCAGGTATGAATCCGCAGGAAACAGCAGAATTGACTGAGTTAATTCGTCGTATCAAAGATGAATTTAAGATTACGATCATGCTGATTGAACACGATATGAATCTGGTCATGGAAGTAACAGAACGTATCTACGTACTTGAATACGGTCGTTTGATTGCTCAAGGAACTCCAGACGAAATTAAGACCAATAAACGTGTTATCGAAGCTTATCTAGGAGGTGAAGCCTAATGTCTATGTTAAAAGTTGATAATCTTTCTGTGCATTATGGCATGATCCAAGCAGTCCGTGATGTAAGCTTTGAAGTGAATGAAGGAGAAGTTGTTTCCCTTATCGGTGCCAATGGTGCAGGTAAGACAACCATTCTCCGTACCTTGTCTGGTTTGGTTAGACCAAGTTCAGGAAAGATTGAATTTTTAGGTCAAGAAATCCAAAAAATGCCAGCTCAGAAAATCGTAGCAGGTGGTCTTTCACAAGTACCAGAAGGACGCCACGTCTTCCCTGGCTTGACTGTTATGGAAAATCTAGAAATGGGAGCTTTCTTAAAGAAAAATCGTGAAGAAAATCAAGCTAATTTGAAGAAAGTTTTCTCACGCTTCCCACGTCTTGAAGAACGGAAGAACCAAGATGCAGCTACTCTTTCAGGGGGAGAACAACAAATGCTTGCCATGGGACGCGCCCTCATGTCAACACCAAAACTTCTTCTTTTAGATGAACCATCAATGGGACTTGCCCCAATCTTTATCCAAGAGATTTTTGATATCATTCAAGATATCCAGAAGCAAGGGACAACTGTCCTCTTGATTGAACAAAATGCCAATAAAGCACTCGCAATCTCTGACCGAGGCTATGTATTGGAAACAGGGAAAATCGTTCTATCAGGAACAGGAAAAGAACTCGCATCATCAGAAGAAGTCAGAAAAGCATACCTAGGTGGCTAAAAAGGTCCGGGGGACCTTTTTAGTCGGCGAATAAAGATTGCGAAGCAATCATCATTATAGTCCAGGGGACCTTTTTAGTTGACAGATATAGATTGTAAAGCAATCTTTATCTACATTAAAAGGTTAATTTCTAATAATTGAAAAAATGGAATGAAACGTTTCTTACATTCATTCAGAGAGCTCGATTTCAGAGCTCTTTTTGCTAGCTTATTCATACTTTTCTGAATTTTGAAAAAGAAATGTAAGCGTTTGATAGATTTACAAAAAGATTGTATAATAGGGATAAGAATAGAAAAGGAGAAGTCTCATGGCAGTTAAAGATTTTATGACCCGCAAGGTAGTTTATATTAGTCCAGATACAACAGTATCTCATGCAGCAGATTTGATGAGAGAGCAAGGGTTGCACCGCTTGCCTGTTATCGAAAATGATCAATTGGTTGGTTTGGTAACTGAGGGAACCATTGCCCAAGCTAGTCCATCCAAAGCAACAAGTCTTTCTATCTATGAGATGAATTATCTTCTAAATAAGACAAAAGTAAAAGATGTGATGATTCGTGATGTTGTCACTGTTTCAGGCTATGCGAGTCTAGAGGATGCAACTTATCTGATGTTGAAAAACAAGATTGGTATTCTTCCTGTCGTAGATAACCATCAAGTCTATGGGGTTATTACGGACCGTGACGTTTTCCAAGCCTTTCTTGAAATCGCAGGTTATGGCGAAGAAGGGATTCGTGTACGCTTTGTTACGGAAAACGAAGTGGGTGTCCTCGGAAAGATTGTTTCTTTGATTGCAGAAGAAAATTTGAATATCTCCCATACAGTAAATATTCCGCGTAAAGATGGTAAGGTGATTATCGAAGTTCAAATTGATGGAACAATTGATTTACCAGCCTTGAAAGAAAAATTTGAAGCTGAAAATATTCAGGTAGAAGAGATTACTCGTACTTCTGCTAAAATTTTGTAAGAAGGGAAGCCGCAAGGCTTCTTTTTTCATGAAAAGGGGAGTAGAGCAAAAGATGGAAAGAAATAAGAGATTATGGTATAATAAAACGATATAAAAAAGGAGTATTTATGGACATTTCAGAAATTCGTCAAAAAATTGACGCAAATCGTGAAAAATTAGCTTCTTTCAGGGGGTCTCTTTGACCTCGAAGGTTTAGAGGAAGAGATTGCCATCTTGGAAAACAAGATGACAGAACCTGATTTTTGGAACGATAATATCGCGGCCCAAAAAACGTCGCAAGAATTAAATGAATTAAAAAATACCTACAATACCTTCCATAAAATGGAAGAGTTGCAGGATGAAGTTGAAATTTTATTAGACTTTTTGGCTGAAGACGAGTCAGTGCATGAGGAACTAGTTGGACAGTTGTCAGAACTTGATAAGATGATGACCAGCTACGAGATGACCCTTCTTTTGTCAGAACCTTATGACCATAATAATGCTATCTTGGAAATCCATCCAGGATCTGGCGGTACAGAGGCACAGGACTGGGGAGATATGTTACTTCGTATGTACACTCGTTATGGTAATGCTAAAGGCTTTAAAGTAGAAGTCTTGGATTATCAAGCTGGTGATGAGGCTGGTATCAAATCAGTAACCTTATCATTTGAAGGACCTAACGCCTATGGCCTTCTCAAGTCGGAAATGGGTGTGCACCGTTTGGTCCGTATCTCACCATTTGACTCTGCCAAACGTCGCCATACATCTTTTACATCCGTAGAAGTGATGCCAGAATTGGATGATACCATTGAAGTGGAAATCCGTGAAGATGATATTAAGATGGATACCTTCCGTTCAGGTGGTGCCGGTGGACAAAACGTCAATAAGGTTTCAACAGGTGTACGTTTGACCCACATTCCAACTGGGACTGTTGTTCAATCTACAGTGGATCGTACCCAATATGGAAATAGAGATCGTGCCATGAAAATGTTACAGGCTAAGCTCTATCAAATGGAGCAAGAAAAGAAAGCTGCGGAAGTCGATTCCCTCAAGGGTGAGAAAAAGGAAATCACATGGGGAAGCCAAATCCGTTCATATGTTTTCACGCCTTATACTATGGTAAAAGATCATCGAACTAGCTTTGAGGTTGCTCAGGTTGATAAGGTTATGGATGGGGACCTAGATGGTTTTATCGATGCCTATCTCAAGTGGCGAATTAGCTAAGATAGAAAGGAAGTCACATGTCAATCATTGAAATGAGAGATGTTGTCAAAAAGTATGATAACGGAACGACTGCCCTACGTGGTGTTTCGGTCAGCATTCAACCAGGAGAATTTGCCTATATCGTAGGTCCGTCAGGAGCTGGGAAATCAACCTTTATTCGTTCTTTGTATCGCGAAGTAAAAATCGAAAAAGGAAGCTTATCTGTTGCTGGTTTTAATCTAGTTAAAATTAAAAAGAAAGATGTCCCTCTTCTACGTCGTAGTGTTGGGGTTGTCTTCCAAGATTATAAACTGTTACCAAAGAAAACTGTTTATGAAAATATTGCCTATGCAATGGAGGTAATTGGAGAAAGTCGCCGTAATATCAAAAAACGTGTTATGGAAGTTTTAGACTTGGTTGGATTGAAGCATAAGGTTCGTTCTTTCCCAAATGAGCTCTCAGGTGGGGAGCAACAACGGATTGCAATTGCACGTGCCATTGTAAACAATCCAAAAGTATTAATTGCTGATGAACCGACAGGAAACTTGGACCCGGATAATTCATGGGAAATTATGAACTTGTTGGAACGCATCAATCTCCAAGGTACAACTGTCTTGATGGCGACCCACAACAGTCAGATTGTAAATACCTTGCGCCACCGTGTCATTGCCATTGAAAATGGTCGTGTCGTTCGTGACGAAGCTAAAGGAGAATATGGATACGATGATTAGTAGATTTTTTCGTCATTTATTTGAATCATTAAAAAGTTTGAAACGAAATGGCTGGATGACAGTAGCTGCTGTCAGTTCAGTTATGATTACTTTGACCTTGGTTGCAATATTTGCATCTGTTATCTTTAATACGGCTAAACTAGCTACAGATATTGAAAATAATGTCCGAGTAATGGTATACATTCGTAAGGATGTAGCTGATAATAGTGAGACTATTGAAAAAGAAGGCCAAACTGTTACAAATAACGACTATCATAAGGTTTATGATGCTTTGAAAGGTATGTCAACCGTTAAAAGTGTTACCTTTTCAAGTAAAGAAGAACAATATGAAAAGTTAACAGAAACAATGGGGGACAACTGGAAAATCTTTGAAGGTGATGCTAATCCACTTTATGATGCCTATATAGTAGATACCAATACACCCAGTGATGTAAAGACGGTAGCAGAAGAGGCTAAAAAAATTGAAGGTGTGTCAGAAGTTCAAGATGGTGGTGCCAATACAGAACGCTTGTTCAAGTTAGCTTCATTTATTCGCGTCTGGGGGCTTGTTATCGCTGGTCTATTGATTTTCATTGCAGTCTTCTTGATTTCCAATACTATTCGTATCACCATTATTTCACGTAGTCGTGAAATTCAAATCATGCGTTTAGTAGGTGCTAAGAATGGCTATATCCGCGGACCTTTCTTGCTTGAAGGTGCCTTTATTGGTTTACTTGGAGCAACCCTTCCATCAGTTCTAGTCTTCATTGTTTATAAAATGGTTTACCAATCGGTTAATAAGTCATTAGTTGGTCAAAACCTTTCAATGATTTCACCAGAAGTATTCAGTCCACTGATGATAGCTCTTTTATTTGTGATTGGAATTTTCATTGGTTCACTGGGATCAGGAATTTCAATGAGACGTTTCTTGAAAATCTAAATTTCAATAGAGGTATATTTGAGGAGATTTTACTATCTCCTTTTTTTCTACAAAAATTTTAGAAAAAAGTGTACTTTTTTTTATAAAAGCCTTTACAAAAAAAATTAAAGTGGTATAATTGAATTATAGAAAGTGCAAACGTTTTCGTAAAACGTTTGCCTAAATAAAAATAAAGGAGATTTGAATGATGAAAGATACATTCAAAAATGTCTTGTCTTTCGAATTTTGGCAAAAATTCGGTAAGGCTTTGATGGTGGTTATCGCGGTTATGCCGGCTGCTGGTTTGATGATTTCAATCGGTAAGTCTATCGTGATGATTAACCCAACCTTTGCACCACTTGTAATCACTGGTGGAATTCTTGAGCAAATTGGTTGGGGGGTTATCGGTAACCTTCACATTTTGTTTGCCCTAGCCATTGGAGGTAGCTGGGCTAAAGAACGTGCTGGTGGTGCTTTCGCCGCTGGTCTTGCCTTCATCTTGATTAACCGTATTACTGGTACAATCTTTGGTGTATCAGGTGATATGTTGAAAAATCCAGATGCTATGGTAACTACTCTATTCGGTGGTTCAATCAAAGTTGCTGATTACTTTATCAGTGTTCTTGAAGCTCCAGCCTTGAACATGGGTGTATTCGTAGGGATTATCTCAGGTTTTGTAGGGGCAACTGCTTACAACAAATACTACAATTTCCGTAAACTTCCTGATGCACTTTCATTCTTCAACGGGAAACGTTTCGTACCATTTGTAGTTATTCTTCGTTCAGCAATCGCTGCAATTCTACTTGCTGCATTCTGGCCAGTAGTTCAAACAGGTATCAATAGCTTTGGTATCTGGATTGCTAACTCACAAGAAACTGCTCCAATCCTTGCACCATTCTTGTATGGTACTTTGGAACGTTTGCTCTTGCCATTTGGTCTTCACCACATGTTGACAATCCCAATGAACTATACAGCTCTTGGTGGTACTTATGAGATTTTGACAGGTGCAGCTAAAGGTACTCAAGTATTTGGTCAAGACCCACTATGGCTTGCATGGGTAACAGACCTTGTAAACCTTAAAGGTACTGATGCTAGTCAATACCAACACTTGTTAGATACTGTTCACCCAGCTCGTTTCAAAGTTGGACAAATGATCGGTTCATTCGGTATCTTGATGGGTGTGATTGTGGCTATCTACCGTAATGTTGATGCTGATAAGAAACACAAATACAAAGGTATGATGATTGCAACAGCTCTTGCAACATTCTTAACAGGGGTTACTGAACCAATCGAATACATGTTCATGTTTATCGCAACACCTATGTATCTTGTTTACTCACTTGTTCAAGGTGCGGCCTTCGCTATGGCTGACGTAGTAAACCTACGTATGCACTCATTCGGTTCAATCGAGTTCTTGACTCGTACACCTATTGCGATTAGCGCTGGTATCGGTATGGATATCGTTAACTTCATTTGGGTAACTGTTCTCTTTGCTGTAATCATGTACTTTATCGCAAACTTCATGATTCAAAAATTCAATTACGCAACTCCAGGACGTAACGGAAACTACGAAACTGCTGAAGGTTCAGAAGAAGCTAGCAGCGAAGTGAAAGTTGCAGCAGGTTCTCAAGCTGTAAACATTATCAACCTTCTTGGTGGACGTGCAAACATCGTTGATGTTGATGCATGTATGACTCGTCTTCGTGTAACTGTAAAAGACGCTGACAAAGTCGGTGATGCAGAACAATGGAAAGCAGAAGGAGCTATGGGTCTTGTCATGAAAGGACAAGGAGTTCAAGCTATCTACGGTCCAAAAGCAGACGTATTGAAATCTGATATCCAAGATATCCTTGATTCAGGTGAAATCATTCCTGAAACTCTTCCAAGTCAAATGACAGAAGCACAACAAAACACAGTTCACTATAAAGGTCTTACTGAGGAAGTATACTCAGTAGCTGACGGTCAAGTTGTTGCTTTGGAACAAGTAAAAGATCCAGTATTTGCTCAAAAAATGATGGGTGATGGATTTGCTGTAGAACCTGCAAATGGAAACATTGTATCTCCAGTTTCAGGTACTGTATCAAGCATCTTCCCTACAAAACATGCTCTTGGTCTTGTGACTGAAGCAGGTCTTGAAGTACTTGTTCACATTGGTTTGGACACAGTAAGTCTTGAAGGAAAACCATTTACAGTTCATGTAGCAGAAGGACAAAAAGTTGCAGCAGGTGACTTACTTGTCACAGCTGACTTGGATGCTATCCGTGCAGCAGGACGTGAAACTTCAACAGTAGTTGTCTTCACAAATGGTGATGTTATTAAATCAGTTAAATTAGAACAAACAGGTTCTCTTGCAGCTAAAACAGCAGTTGCTAAAGTAGAATTGTAATATACTTGAGGTTGGAAGCTGTTTTCCAACCTCTTGTTTTAGGAGAAAAACATGAAATTTTTAACACTCAATACTCATAGCTGGATGGAAAAAGAAGCTGAGGAAAAATTCCAGCTCTTGCTTGAAGATATTCTTGAAAAAGACTATGATTTGATTTGTTTCCAAGAAATCAATCAGGAGATCACCTCGCCAGAGGTAGAGGTCAATGATCTTTATCAAGCTTTGCCAGCAGCTGAGCCTATTCACCAAGATCACTATGTTAGACTCTTGGTTGAAAAGTTATCTGAGCAAGGGAAAAATTACTACTGGACTTGGGCCTATAACCATATCGGTTATGATCGCTACCATGAAGGTGTAGCTATCTTGTCTAAAACACCTATTGAAGCAAGAGAAATTTTGGTTTCAGATGTGGATGATCCAACAGACTATCATACTCGTCGTGTTGCCTTGGCTGAAACTGTAGTTGATGGTAAGGAGCTTGCAGTTGCCAGTGTCCACCTTTCTTGGTGGGATAAAGGTTTCCAAGAAGAATGGGCACGATTTGAAGCTGTCTTGAAAGAATTGAACAAGCCGCTTTTGCTAGCTGGAGATTTCAACAATCCAGCTGGTCAGGAAGGTTACCAAGCTATTTTAGCTAGTCCATTAGGCTTACAAGACGCATTTGAAGTTGCTCAAGATAAAAGTGGTAGCTATACTGTTCCACCAGAAATTGATGGATGGAAGGGGAACACTGAACCCCTTCGAATCGACTATGTTTTTACTACCAAGGAGTTAGCGGTGGAAAATTTACATGTCGTATTTGATGGTAACAAGAGTCCACAAGTGAGTGATCACTATGGCTTGAATGCTATTTTAAACTGGAAATAATGACTGAAAAGAGGTTGGGATTCACAAATTCCAGCCTTTTTTACTAGAGAAGCTACTAGAAATAGCCTAAATAAGTGAGACTACTGAAATGGAATAAAATATGGTATAATTGATAGGATAGATAGAATCGAGGATATTATGTCATTTACGAAATTTCAATTTAAAAAATATATTAGTGAAGCCTTGGAGGAGTTGAAATTTACAACTCCAACAGAGGTGCAAGACAAGTTGATTCCTATTGTTTTGACAGGTCGTGACCTAGTCGGTGAATCAAAAACAGGTTCGGGTAAGACTCACACTTTCCTATTGCCGATTTTCCAGCAATTAGATGAAGCCGACGATAGTGTTCAAGCAGTCATTACTGCACCGAGCCGTGAATTAGCTACTCAAATTTACCAAGCAGCCCGTCAGATTGCAGCCCACTCAGATGTCGAAGTTCGTGTGGTTAATTATGTGGGTGGTACGGATAAGGCTCGCCAGATTGACAAATTGGCAAGTAACCAGCCTCATATTGTTATCGGAACGCCTGGCCGTATTTATGACTTAGTTAAGTCTGGTGACCTAGCTATTCACAAGGCTAAGACCTTTGTGGTCGATGAGGCAGATATGACCTTGGATATGGGATTCTTGGAAACTGTTGATAAGATTGCTGGAAGCCTTCCAAAAGACTTGCAATTCATGGTCTTCTCAGCGACTATCCCACAAAAACTGCAACCATTCTTGAAAAAATACTTATCAAATCCTGTTATGGAGAAAATCAAGACCAAAACGGTCATTTCTGATACCATTGATAATTGGTTGATTTCTACAAAGGGACGTGACAAGAATGCTCAAATTTACCAGTTAACTCAGTTGATGCAACCGTATTTGGCAATGATTTTTGTTAACACTAAAATGCGTGCTGATGAATTGCATTCATATCTGACTGCTCAAGGCTTGAAGGTAGCGAAGATTCATGGAGATATTGCCCCTCGTGAACGCAAGCGTATCATGAACCAGGTGAAAAATCTGGATTTTGAGTACATTGTCGCAACAGACTTGGCAGCGCGTGGGATTGACATTGAAGGTGTCAGCCATGTCATCAATGATGCCATTCCGCAAGATTTATCTTTCTTTGTTCACCGTGTTGGTCGTACTGGAAGAAATGGCCTACCAGGTACGGCTATTACCCTCTATCAGCCAAGTGATGACTCGGATATTCGTGAGTTGGAGAAATTGGGAATCAAGTTTACTCCTAAGATGGTCAAAGACGGAGAATTTCAAGATACCTATGACCGTGATCGTCGTGCCAACCGTGAGAAAAAACAAGATAAACTTGATATCGAAATGATTGGTTTGGTTAAAAAGAAAAAGAAAAAAGTCAAACCAGGTTATAAGAAGAAAATTCAATGGGCGGTTGATGAAAAACGCCGCAAGACCAAGCGCGCTGAAAATCGCGCACGTGGTCGTGCAGAGCGTAAAGCAAAACGTCAAACATTTTAATAACAATTGTTGGAGTGCTGAGCTCCAATTTTTTTATTTATGAGAACGAAATATCTACATTGAAACACTACATTAAAGACTGCAAATTACGCTTAAAAATGGTATAATGATAAAGTTATATAGTCCCGATAAGATGGTAGGCATTTATCACTAATAGTTTTCCTATCAGTACTTTGTAACTCGCAAAGAATGACGGCTCTAAAGTAGTCGCTCGTCATTCAACGGTTGCCGCTATAAGGCGGTCACCCTATGCGCCTTACTAGCTTCAGAAATAAAAAAGTATCGTTTTTATTTCTTTCGCGTCGTAACTCTTAGAAAATGAAAATACCTATCAGTACTTTGTAACTCTATAACACTATTTTTAAGGGGGGACATTTTTATGTCAGAACGTAAATTATTCACGTCTGAATCTGTATCTGAGGGGCATCCAGATAAGATTGCAGACCAAATTTCAGATGCGATTTTGGATGCTATTTTAGCTAAGGATCCGGAGGCGCACGTTGCTGCTGAGACAGCTGTATATACTGGATCTGTCCACGTTTTTGGTGAAATTTCTACAAATGCCTATGTGGATATTAACCGTGTGGTTCGTGATACCATTGCAGAGATTGGATATACCAATACAGAATACGGTTTTTCTGCTGAGACAGTGGGAGTACACCCATCTTTGGTGGAACAATCTCCTGACATTGCTCAAGGCGTTAACGAAGCCTTGGAGGTTCGTGGAAATGCAGACCAGGATCCACTGGACTTGATTGGTGCTGGAGATCAAGGGCTCATGTTTGGATTTGCAGTGGATGAAACAGAAGAGCTCATGCCATTGCCAATTTCACTCAGCCATAAATTGGTTCGTCGTCTGGCAGAACTTCGTAAGTCTGGTGAAATTAGCTATCTTCGCCCAGATGCTAAATCACAAGTTACAGTTGAATATGATGAAAATGACCGTCCAGTACGTGTGGACACAGTCGTGATTTCAACTCAGCACGATCCAGAAGTCAGCAACGAACAAATTCACAATGATGTCATTAACAAGGTTATCAAAGAGGTTATTCCAGCTTCTTACTTGGATGGGCAAACAAAATTCTTCATCAATCCAACTGGACGTTTTGTAATCGGTGGGCCTCAAGGGGACTCAGGTTTGACTGGTCGTAAGATTATCGTAGATACTTATGGAGGCTACTCTCGTCATGGTGGCGGTGCCTTCTCTGGTAAGGATGCGACTAAGGTGGACCGTTCTGCGTCATATGCGGCTCGTTATATTGCCAAGAATATCGTTGCAGCGGGTCTTGCTAAGAAGGCAGAAGTGCAATTGGCCTATGCCATCGGTGTTGCGCAACCTGTTTCTGTTCGTATCGATACCTTTGGTACAGGAACAGTAGCTGAAAGCAAACTTGAAAAAGCGGCTCGTCAAATCTTTGATCTTCGCCCAGCAGGAATTATCCAAATGCTGGATCTTAAGCGTCCAATTTACCGTCAAACAGCGGCTTATGGTCACATGGGACGTACAGATATTGATCTTCCATGGGAACGTTTGGATAAGGTAGATGCTTTGAAAGAAGCAGTCAAATAAAATCTTAAGAGGGGGACTTCCTCTCTTTTTTAATATACTATTTCCTTTAAAATCATTGAAATTATAGCCTTAATTTGATATGATGGTCTTATGGATAAAAGTAGAGCAAATCGTGTTGAGCATGATAAAAAGAGAATCGGTTTAATAGCCCTAGTTGCTATCTTTTCAGTAAGTATTTGTGTCCTTGGTTCAATGATTGGATACAAAATATATACAAAGCAAAGTTTTGAACAAAGGATTGAATCGCTCAAAAAAGAGAAAGATGATCAATTGAGTGAGGGAAATCAGAAAAATCATTTTCGTAAGGGTCAAGCCGAAGTGATTGCCTATTATCCTCTACAAGGGGAGCAAGTGATTTCATCTGTAAAAGAAATCATGACACAGGATATTAAGGAAAATCTGGAAGACAAGGAAAATCTGGTTTTTTATTATGCGGAGAAACAGGATTCGACTTTAAAAGGGATTGTCAACCGAAATGTGATGAAACAAGTCTATGACTTAACTTCGTCAAAAGTTGAAGAGACTGAAAAAACTAGTCTAGCGAAAGTGCATTTGACCGAAGATGGTAAACCTTTTACCCTTGATCAACTATTTTCAGATGCTAGTAAGGCTAAAGAGAAGCTTTTAAAAGAAATCACTTCTTTCTTACAGGATAAGAAATTGGAGCAAGAAAAGATTGATCAGATAGTTAAAGGCTTCTCTGACCAAGACTTGTCTGCATGGAACTTTGATTATAAGGATAGTCAGATTATCCTTTATCCAAGTCAGGCGGTTGAAAATCTAGATGAGATTGCCTTGCCGGTATCTAGTTTCTTTGAAGTTATTCAGTCCTCTTACTTATTAGATAAGGATGCAGAACTATATAAGGCTTATTATGAAAAGAAAAATCGTAAAGTAGTAGCCTTGACTTTTGATGATGGACCAAATCCTGCGACGACAAATCAAGCATTAGATACTCTCTCTAAGTATGGTATCAAGGCAACTTTCTTTGTTTTAGGTAAGAATGTTTCTGGTAATGAAGAGATTTTGAAACGCATGAAAGCAGATGGCCATGTCATTGGAAACCATAGTTGGAGCCATCCAGTGCTTTCAAAACTTTCGCTTGATGACGCTAAAAAACAAATAACTGATACTGAGGATGCGCTAACTAAAGTCCTGGGCTCTAGTTCTAAACTTATGCGTCCGCCTTATGGAGCCATTACAGACGATATTCGCAATAGCCTTGATTTGAGCTTTATTATGTGGGATGTGGATAGTCTGGACTGGAAGAACAAAAATGAAGCAGCGATTTTGACAGAAATTCAACGCGAAGTCAAGAATGGTTCTATTATTCTCATGCATGATATCCATGCTGAGACGGTCAATGCTCTACCGAAGGTTATTGACTATTTGAAAGGCCAAGGTTATGACTTTGTGACCATTCCAGATTTGTTAGATACTCGTCTTAAAGCTCACCAGCTCTACTACGACCGCAATCAATAATACACAAAATCTAAAGAGATAAGTTTTCCTTGAAAATTTGGCTCTTTGGATTTTCTTCTCATAGAAAGGAAAAATAATGAAATCTTATACTTTAAATAATGGTGTTACGATTCCAGTACTGGGATTTGGAACCTGGAAAGCTGAAAATGGAGAGATTGCCTATCAAGCTGTTCTAGAGGCTTTAAAGGCAGGCTATCGCCATATCGATACGGCAGCTATTTATAAAAATGAAGAAAGCATTGGTCGTGCTATTCAAGATAGTGGCGTTCCGCGTGAGGAAATTTTTGTAACCAGTAAACTCTGGAATACAAATCACAACTATGAGCAAGCTCGTCAGGCTTTTGAAGAGTCTTTAGAGAAGCTGGGCTTGGGATATTTGGATTTGTATTTGATTCATTGGCCAAATCCAAAACCACTCAGAGAAAATAACCACTGGAAAATCCGAAATTCAGAAGTTTGGAGAGCGATGGAGGATCTTTACCTAGAAGGCAAAATCCGTGCTATTGGTGTTAGTAATTTTCTTCCCCATCATTTGGATGCCTTGCTTGAAACAGCAAAAATTCTTCCAGCGGTCAATCAAGTTCGTTTGGCGCCAGGTGTGTATCAAGAGGAAGTGGTAGATTACTGTCGAGAAAAAGGAATTTTATTGGAAGCTTGGGGACCTTTTGGTCAGGGAGAACTGTTTGATAGCAAGCAAGTGCAAGAAATAGCTGAAAATCACGGAAAGACTGTTGCTCAAATAGCCTTGGCCTGGAGCTTGGCAGAAGGATTTTTACCCCTTCCAAAATCTGTCACAGCATCTCGTATTCAGGCTAATCTTGATTGCTTTGCAATTGAACTGAGTCATGAGGAGCGAGAAACCTTAAAAACGATAGCTGTCCAGTCGGGTGCTCCACGAGTTGATGATATGGATTTCTAGAAAATCATAAAAAGAATTGTACATTGTGCTAATTTTTGATATAATAGTCAGCAGGAAAGAAAGTCTTATGGCGTTCTTCAAGCGAACTTGGGATAGTGGGAGCCAAGTAGGGCAAAATAAAGAACTGGCGCTTTCTGTAATATTTTTAAAAACAATGAAGTAATAAATTAGGGTGGAACCGCGTTTCTGACGCCCCTAGTCGCAAGGCTTGGGTGTTGAAATTCGGTTCTTTTTGAATTCGTCTAATGCCTAAGTAGAAAGGAGCATAATGCTTAAAGGATCTTGTTTATGTAAAGCAGTGACCTACACTCTAGATGAGGAATTATCGGAATTAGTTTTTTGTCATTGCTCATTTTGTCGGAAAGCAACTGCGTCTGCCTATACAGTTAATGCTAAAGTTAGCAGTGAAAAGCTAGTATTGCATGGAAGAGAAAAGCTTGTTTCCTATAGTTCTTCTCCAGGAAAACAGCGTTATTACTGCCAGAACTGTCATAGTCAAATTTTCACTGTTCAAGAAAATATACCAGAAGTCTGTGTTTTTAAATTAGGTACAATAGATGAATGCGATCAGAATTTACAAACTGTTCCTAAACGTCATATTTTTCAGGACCCAGCTTTTTCTTGGTTGCTTGATAAATAACTTTAAAAAGATAATATAAATTAAAGGAGAAAAGAATGTCTAAGAAATTAACATTTCAAGAAATTATTTTGACTTTGCAACAATTTTGGAATGACCAAGGTTGTATGCTTATGCAGGCTTATGATAATGAGAAAGGTGCGGGGACAATGAGTCCTTACACTTTCCTTCGTGCTATCGGACCTGAGCCATGGAATGCAGCTTATGTAGAGCCATCACGTCGTCCTGCTGACGGTCGTTACGGAGAAAATCCTAACCGTCTCTACCAACACCACCAATTCCAGGTGGTCATGAAGCCATCTCCATCAAACATCCAAGAACTTTACCTTGAGTCTTTGGAAAAATTGGGAATCAATCCTTTGGAGCACGACATCCGTTTTGTTGAGGATAACTGGGAAAACCCATCAACTGGTTCAGCTGGTCTTGGTTGGGAAGTTTGGCTTGATGGGATGGAAATTACTCAGTTCACTTATTTCCAACAAGTCGGTGGATTGGCAACTGGCCCTGTGACTGCAGAAGTTACTTATGGTTTGGAGCGTTTGGCTTCTTACATTCAAGAAGTAGACTCTGTCTATGATATCGAGTGGGCTGATGGTGTAAAATACGGAGAAATCTTCATCCAGCCTGAGTACGAGCATTCAAAATATTCATTTGAAATTTCTGATCAAGAAATGTTGCTTGAAAACTTTGATAAGTTTGAAAAAGAAGCTGGTCGTGCTTTGGAAGAAGGTTTGGTTCACCCCGCCTATGACTATGTTCTCAAATGTTCACATACCTTTAACCTGCTTGATGCGCGTGGTGCCGTATCTGTAACCGAACGCGCAGGCTATATCGCCCGTATCCGTAACTTGGCCCGTGTCGTAGCTAAAACCTTTGTCGCAGAACGAAAACGCCTAGGCTACCCACTTTTGGATGAAGCAACACGAGCTAAACTCTTAGCAGAAGACGCAGAATAGTGAGTAATATTGTGCTCTAAAATCGTTAGAGGCAAGTCGAAGACTTGCTAGAGGGATATGCACCGCCGTACTGTTATGTGGGGATTTTTGAAACCTTAGGTTCAAAAATTAGTCAGCTAAATCCACTTTGATGAGACTGTTGGAAATCTTGATCAATTTAGTATTAGATTTCCATACAGACTCACAAAGTTAGTTAGCGACGTCCCCAGTACCTAAGGTGCATATCAAAAAAGATTGAAGAAAATGTAAAGGAAAAAACATGACAAAAAACTTATTAGTAGAACTCGGTCTTGAAGAATTACCAGCCTATGTTGTCACACCAAGTGAAAAACAACTAGGCGAAAAAATGGCAGCCTTCCTCAAGGAAAACCGCCTGTCTTTTGAAGCTATTCAAACCTTCTCAACACCACGTCGTTTGGCTGTTCGAGTTACTGGTTTAGCAGACAAACAGGTTGATTTGACTGAAGATTTTAAGGGGCCAGCAAAGAAAATTGCCTTGGATAGTGATGGAAATTTTACCAAAGCAGCTCAAGGATTTGTTCGTGGAAAAGGATTGACTGTTGAAGATATCGAATTCCGTGAAATCAAGGGTGAAGAATATGTCTATGTTACCAAGGAAGAAATTGGTCAAGCAGTTGAAGCAATTGTTCCTGGTGTTGTAGATGTCTTGAAGTCCTTGACTTTCCCTGTCAGTATGCACTGGGCTGGAAATAGCTTTGAATACATTCGTCCTGTTCACACTTTAACTGTTCTTTTAGATGAAGAAGAATTTGATTTGGATTTCCTTGATATCAAGGGAGATCGTGTCAGCCGTGGTCATCGTTTCTTGGGGAAAGAAACCAAAATTCAGTCAGCATTGAGCTATGAAGAAAATCTTCGTAAGCAGTTTGTAATCGCAGATCCACGTGAACGTGAGCAAATGATTGTTGACCAAATCAAGGCAATCGAAGCTAAGCATGGTGTACGCATCGAGATTGATGCTGATTTGCTGAATGAAGTCTTGAACTTGGTTGAATACCCAACTGCCTTTATGGGAAGTTTTGATGCCAAATACCTTGAAGTTCCAGAAGAAGTTTTGGTGACTTCAATGAAAGAACACCAACGTTACTTTGTTGTTCGTGATCAAGACGGTAAACTATTGCCAAACTTCATTTCTGTTCGTAACGGAAACGCAGAGTATTTGGAAAATGTCATTAAAGGAAATGAAAAAGTCTTAGTAGCTCGCTTAGAAGACGGTGAATTCTTCTGGCGTGAAGACCAAAAATTGGTGATTTCAGATCTTGTTGAAAAATTAAACAATGTCACCTTCCATGAGAAGATTGGTTCCCTTCGTGAACACATGATTCGTACGGGGCAGATTGCTATTCTCTTGGCAGAAAAAGCTGGTTTGTCAGCGGATGAAACGATTGACTTAGCTCGTGCAGCAGCCATTTACAAGTTTGACTTGTTGACAGGTATGGTTGGCGAATTTGACGAGCTCCAAGGAATTATGGGTGAGAAATATGCCCTTCTTGCTGGTGAAACTCCAGCGGTGGCAGCTGCTATTCGTGAACACTACATGCCTACTTCAGCTGAAGGAGAACTTCCAGAGAGCAAGGTTGGAGCCATTCTAGCCATTGCAGACAAATTGGATACGATTTTGAGTTTCTTCTCAGTAGGCTTGATTCCATCAGGTTCTAATGACCCTTATGCCCTTCGTCGTGCGACCCAAGGTGTTGTTCGTATCTTGGATGCCTTTGGTTGGCACATTGCTATGGACGAGCTGATAGATAGCCTTTATGCATTGAAATTTGATAGCTTGACTTATGAAAATAAGGCAGAGGTTATGGATTTTATCAAGGCTCGTGTTGATAAGATGATGGGTTCTACTCCAAAAGATATCAAGGAAGCCGTTCTTGCAGGATCAAACTTTGTTGTGGCGGATATGTTGGAAGCAGCAAGTGCTCTCGTAGAAGCAAGCAAGGAAGAAGACTTCAAACCATCTGTTGAATCACTTTCTCGTGCCTTTAACTTGGCTGAAAAGGTAGAAGGAGTTGCAACAGTTGATTCAGCTCTCTTTGAGAATGACCAAGAGAAAGCCTTGGCGGAAGCAGTAGAATCACTTATTTTATCAGGATCTGCCAGTCAGCAATTGAAACAACTCTTTGCTCTTAGCCCAGTCATTGATGCATTCTTTGAGAATACCATGGTTATGGCCGAAGATCAGGCTGTCCGTCAAAATCGTTTGGCTATCTTGTCTCATTTAACTCAAAAAGCAGCTAAACTTGCACGTTTTAACCAAATCAATACCAAATAAAATCTGTTAAACGGATTAAATCCTATCATAAAGGAGAGAAACATGGATCCTAAAAAAATTGATCGTATCAACGAGCTTGCCAAAAAGAAAAAAATAGAAGGCTTGACCCCAGAAGAAAAAGTAGAACAAGCCAAACTACGTGAGGAGTACATCGAAGGTTATCGTCGCACTGTTCGTCACCACATCGAGGGAATAAAAATTGTGGATGAAGAAGGAAATGATGTTACACCAGAGAAACTACGTCAGGTACAACGTGAAAAAGGTTTACATGGCCGTAGTCTCGATGATCCAAATTCATAATAAGTATTCTTTCTTTTAACAAGGATAGATAAAATAATAACCAAAAGACTAGCAGACACAAACTGCTAGTCTTTTATCACTTAAAAAGGAACCAAAATGGTTCCTAAAACTATTATTAGTTACTTGCGCCAGATGTAGCGTCTGCGCCACCACCGTGACCTCCAGCATCACCTGCATCAGAAGCTCCAGATGTAGCATCTGCATCGCCGTGACCATGTCCGCTAGCAGGAGCTGCAGCATTTCCACCGACTAGACGTTGACCAGTTGTATTGAGGTACCAGTCAAGCCATGGTTGGAAATTAAAGATGATTTCATTAATTCCGGCATATGAACCATCTGGATAGTACATTGCTTGGTAATTATGGGTATTAATAACGCCTTCTGGTGTTCCTGGCACAATTGTACGGACATATTCTTGGTCCCCATTACGCAATACGCCGACAACCCATTCAACGTTTTTCATTCTAGAATCTGGCAATGTACCGTGTACTGTTCCTAATCTATTTCCTGATTGAGCACGGACACGTTTACCAAACATTGTATCTGGGTCTTGGTGTGCGTTATTAAAGTACAAGAATTGATTATTATCATCTGCAAATGTCAATTCAAATGGCATTGCTTTCAAGAACATGTCAAGTTGGTTAACTGTCAAGATACCGTGGTCTAATTTAACGTAAGTATCTCCAGAAACAGCTCCAACAAGTTCAGCAGCTTTTTCTACCCATTCAGGATCATCTGGATCAACACCTTGGATAGTAGTTGCAATTGAATTTGTACAATATAAATCTTCTGGCTCAATTGGTTTTGGTTTTTTCAATTTTGAAACGACTCCCACATATTTTACAAAGTTGTCCAAGCATGTTTCAAGGAAATTAACAGTTCCTTCATTCGTGATATTTCCATTAACATCAAAAGCTTCTTTAGCTTTACCAAGAAGGAATTCATTTCCTGGAAGAGTGTAGGCATTGACACCTGGAGCGTCAAGAATCTTACGAAGGTGAACTTGGGCACGAGAAGTACCTTGGTCGTAGTAAGAAGCTCCCACAATCATGACTGGTTTGTTTTCAAATGGATGAACCTCGTATGAAAGCCATTCAAGAACTGATTTAAGAGAAGCTGAGATTGTGTGGTTGTGCTCAGGAGTAGCAATAATGACACCATCAGCACGCGTAATTCTGTTATACAAGAGACGCAATTGGAAGCTTTCGTCCCATTTTTCGTCTTGGTTAAACATTGGAACTTCATCAATTTCGAGAACTTCTAATTCAAATTTGAGTTTGAAGTGACGACGGATGAATTCCAAGAGTTTACGGTTATATGATTGATCGTAGTTTGATCCTACAAGTCCAACAAATTTCATTCTTTTTGGTCTCCTATCTTACAAATTTTCCCAGTCAAAGTCTTCAGCATCTTTGCGAAGTAGGGCTTGTGCGTTGCGCAATTTTTCTGTAATTTTTACAAAGATACGGAAGTCGTCAAAAGTGGCATCTAATTTTTTGATAACATCAAGATCCACTAGATCTCCACTTGGATTGAAGGCTTGAAGAGAATGTGAAAGCAAGAATTCATCTGGAAGGACACTTGCTTTGATTTCTGGGGCATTCAAGATTTGGCGAAGTTGTAATTGGGCACGTGATGAACCAAGCGTACCATATGAAGCACCTGTAATCATGATTGGTTTGTTCAAAAGTGGATAGATACCATAAGACAACCAAGCAAGAGCGCTCATCAAAACAGCTGGGATAGAGTGGTCATACTCAGGAGTACCAATAATAACGCCATCTGCCTCTTCAATTTTAGCAGCAATTTCTAAAATTTCAGCAGGTACTTGCTTGTCAGCTGGTTTGTTGAAGACAGGAATGTCTTTAATTTCAACAAGTTCAATTTCAGCTTTTTCAGCAAAGTGTTTTTGCATGTATTGAAGCAATTGGCGGTTTGTAGAACGTTTTGAATTTGTTCCAACAATAGCAATAAGTTTTAACATGAGATTTCCTTTCTCTTTTTACATAATACGATTTTAGAACTCCATTGAAATATCTATTTCTATAGAGTAGGAATTCCTGAAGAACAGCTTAAGTGACCTTCTTTATCGATGAGGATAGCTTCGATGCCCTCTAAACTTTCGACTTGCCAGAGGATAGAAGCAGGTCTTTCTCCAAAAAGACGAGTTGTCCAGATTTCGCCATCGACTGATTTATCAGAGATGATTGTTAGACTAGCTAGTTCCGTTTCAACAGGATAACCTGTTTGACTGTCAAAAATATGATGGTAATCTTTTCCATCGACTGTCAGGTGACGTTCATAAATGCCTGAAGTCACGACAGATTTATTGACAACAGGGATAGTCATTAAGTGATTTCCCCTAGGATTGACTGGGTCTTGAATCCCGATTTGCCAAGGCTGATCCCCTCTTGCCTGATTTTTTCCAATGGTCAGGATATTCCCTCCCAGATTAATTAAGGCAGAAGTCACTCCCTCTTCTCTAAGAAATTGGGCAACCTTATCCGCACTATAACCCTTAGCTAAGCAACCTAGATCAATCTTCATTCCTTTCTGCTTCAAGAATACAGTGGAAGTGGAAGAATCTAACTCGATAGAGTGAGGATTGATTAAAGGTAGAACCGATTCAATTTCTTGAGGTTGGGCCACTTTGGCATCTGAAAAACCGATACGCCAGGTTTGAATTAATGGGCCAATGCTGATATTGAGATGGCTAGAGGGCGCTAGGCTATGCTCTAATCCAAGTGAAATCAGTTCGAACAGGTCTGGATGAACCTTGACGGGGGCTATTCCAGCTTGATGATTGATTTCCATCAACTCAGATTCTTGGCTATTGGCATTGAAGCGGTATTCGAGCTCTCTGAGTAAATCAAAGGATTTCTGGATCAAGCTATCGGCTCGCTCATCTACTAATGAAATAGTGATAGTAGTCCCCATTAGCCGTTCGGAATGTGAACTAAGAGGCAAGCTACCAACTCCTTTCTTTTATGAAAAGAAGACTGAAATATAGTAAATTTATATTAAATTTAACCCCTTACATTTTCTTTTCATGATACTAGCATACCATAAAGTCAGCGTTTTCACAAATAAAATTTGTAAACTTGTCAAGAAATATGCTCAGAAAATAAAGAGTAATTGTAAGAAAGACTGATAAAATACAGATTATTTACATTTTTTTACAAAAAAAACGGGAAAATTAGCTAAACTCTTGTAAACGCTAACAGTAAATGTTATACTAGAAAGGTAAATTTAAAATTGAAGGTAGGAATTTTTCTATGAGTAAAATCGTTGTAGTTGGTGCTAACCACGCTGGTACAGCATGTATTAACACTATGTTGGATAACTTTGGAAATGAGAACGAAATCGTTGTATTTGACCAAAACTCTAACATTTCTTTCCTAGGATGTGGAATGGCCCTCTGGATTGGTGAACAAATTGACGGTGCTGAAGGCTTGTTCTATTCTGATAAAGAAAAATTGGAAGCTAAAGGTGCTAAGGTATACATGAATTCACCAGTTCTTTCAATAGACTATGATAACAAAGTAGTTACAGCGGAAGTTGAAGGAAAAGAGCACAAAGAATCATATGAAAAATTGATTTTCGCTACAGGTTCTACACCAATCTTGCCACCAATCGAAGGTGTTGAAATTGTTAAAGGAAACCGTGAATTTAAAGCAACTCTTGAAAACGTACAATTTGTGAAATTGTACCAAAACGCTGAAGAAGTGATTCACAAATTGTCTGATAAGAGTCAACACCTTGACCGAATCGCCGTTGTTGGTGGTGGTTATATCGGTGTTGAACTTGCTGAAGCCTTTGAACGTCTTGGAAAAGAAGTTGTCCTTGTTGATATCGTTGATACTGTTTTGAACGGTTACTATGACAAAGACTTCACACAAATGATGGCGAAGAACTTGGAAGACCACAACATCCGCTTGGCGCTTGGTCAAACTGTTAAAGCAATCGAGGGTGACGGTAAAGTTGAACGCTTGATTACTGATAAAGAAACTTTTGATGTGGATATGGTTATCCTTGCAGTTGGTTTCCGTCCAAACACAGCCCTTGCTGATGGAAAAATTGAACTCTTCCGTAACGGTGCCTTCCTTGTAGACAAAAAACAAGAAACATCTATCCCAGGCGTTTACGCAGTAGGTGACTGTGCGACTGTTTATGACAACGCTCGTAAAGACACTAGCTACATTGCGCTTGCTTCAAACGCTGTTCGTACTGGTATCGTTGGTGCATATAACGCATGTGGACATGAATTGGAAGGAATCGGTGTTCAAGGATCAAACGGTATCTCAATCTACGGTCTTCACATGGTTTCAACTGGTTTGACTCTTGAAAAAGCTAAAGCTGCTGGTTACAATGCAACTGAAACAGGCTTTAACGATCTTCAAAAACCAGAATTCATGAAACATGATAACCATGAAGTAGCCATCAAGATTGTCTTTGACAAAGATAGCCGTGAAATTCTTGGTGCACAAATGGTTTCACGCGATTCTGCAATCAGCATGGGAATCCACATGTTCTCACTTGCTATCCAAGAACATGTGACAATTGATAAATTGGCATTGACAGACCTATTCTTCTTGCCACACTTCAACAAACCATATAACTACATCACAATGGCTGCCCTTACAGCTGAAAAATAAAATTTGATGAACTATCTGGCCTTAAGCTAAGGTCAGATAGTTTTTTTAGCCAATCTGTACCCACACAATTACGTTTTTTTTATCTTGTACTTCATTTTAATCTAACTTAAAATGAAATGGTAGCTACCAATATAAATAATGAGGATAAAATAAATGACTGAAAATCGTTATGAACTAAATAAAAACTTGGCACAGATGCTCAAAGGTGGGGTTATCATGGACGTTCAGAATCCTGAACAGGCCCGCATTGCAGAAGCTGCTGGTGCGGCTGCTGTTATGGCCTTGGAGCGGATTCCAGCTGATATCCGTGCAGCTGGTGGTGTTTCCCGTATGAGTGATCCAAAGATGATTAAGGAAATCCAAGAAGCGGTTAGTATTCCAGTAATGGCCAAGGTCAGAATCGGGCATTTTGTTGAAGCTCAGATTTTAGAGGCTATTGAGATTGACTATATCGATGAGAGTGAAGTTTTATCTCCAGCAGACGACCGTTTCCATGTGGATAAGAAAGAATTCCAAGTTCCTTTTGTCTGTGGGGCTAAGGATTTGGGTGAAGCCTTGCGTCGTATCGCTGAAGGTGCTTCTATGATTCGTACCAAAGGAGAACCAGGGACAGGAGACATTGTTCAAGCTGTTCGTCATATGCGTATGATGAATCAGGAAATTCGCCGTATTCAAAACTTACGAGAGGACGAACTTTATGTTGCTGCTAAGGACTTGCAAGTACCTGTAGAATTGGTTCAATACGTCCATGAACATGGAAAATTGCCTGTTGTAAACTTTGCTGCTGGAGGCGTTGCAACGCCAGCAGATGCTGCGCTGATGATGCAATTAGGGGCAGAGGGTGTCTTTGTCGGTTCAGGTATTTTTAAGTCAGGAGATCCTGTTAAACGAGCGAGTGCCATTGTCAAAGCGGTAACTAATTTCCGAAATCCTCAAATTTTAGCTCAAATCTCTGAAGATTTAGGAGAAGCCATGGTGGGTATTAATGAAAATGAGATCCAAATCCTCATGGCTGAGCGAGGAAAATAGATGAAAATCGGAATATTGGCCTTGCAAGGGGCCTTTGCAGAACATGCAAAAGTGCTAGATCAATTAGGTGTCGAGAGTGTTGAAATCAGAAATCTAGATGATTTTCAGAAACATCAGAGTGATTTGTCGGGTTTGATATTACCTGGTGGTGAGTCTACAACCATGGGCAAGCTCTTACGTGAGCAGGACATGCTGATTCCTATTCGAGAAACCATTCTTTCTGGACTTCCCGTTTTTGGTACTTGCGCAGGCTTGATTCTCTTAGCTAAGGAAATTACTTCTCAGGAAGAGAGTCATCTAGGAACTATGGATATGGTAGTCGAGCGCAATGCCTATGGGCGCCAACTAGGAAGTTTCTACACGGAAGCAGAATGTAAGGGAGTCGGTCAGATTCCAATGACCTTTATTCGTGGTCCAATTATCAGTAGTGTTGGAGAAGATGTAGAAATTCTAGCAACAGTTGATAATCAAATCGTTGCAGCCCAAGAAAAAAATATGCTGGTAACTTCTTTTCATCCAGAATTGACTGATGATGTGCGCTTGCACCAGTACTTTATCAATATGTGTAAAGAAAAAAGTTGAGAAAAAATTCTCAACTTTTTTACATATAATAAACAATGGCAATGTATTGGAGGGCAGATGCTGCTAGGATAAAGAGATGCCAAATCATGTGGAAATAAGGTTTTTTCTTGGCGTAAAATCCAGCTCCAACTGTATAACAGAGTCCGCCAGTTACCATGAGACTCCAGAAAATTGGCGTTGTTTGACTGATAATGGCAGGAATGATAGCCAGAACCAACCAGCCCATAATCAGGTAAAGAGCAAGGCTAAATTTCTCATTGACTTTTTTAGCAAAGATTTTATAGAGAATACCAAAGATGGTCGTTCCCCACTGGATAGCAATAATCAGATAGCCAAACCAGTTATTCATCAAAGTCAGTACGACAGGTGTATAAGAGCCAGCAATAGCAACATAAATCATAGAATGGTCAATGATTCGCAAGACATATTTGTGGGTCGAACCATAGGCCATAGAGTGATAAATGGTGGATGATAGGAACATGAGAAAGAGACTAATAACGAAAATGGAAACGCCGATAGAGGATAAAAATCCGTGTGTCTCATAACTATAGGTTGATGAAATAGGCAGTAAGATGAGCATGATGACTGCACCTACGGCATGGGTCACACTATTAGCAATCTCTTCTCCGAAACTGAGTTGTTTGCTGAGTTTAAGACTAGTGTTCATTGGATTACCTCCTCTTGAGTATGATCGATTAAGGCTAGGGTTTGATGATAGAGTTTAACGGTTTGGCAGCTGGTTTGGATAATGGGGTTAGCTGGGTCAATTCCTTGGTTCATGTAGTCCACAAAAGCATCGTAGAGTTGGTCTGAACTTGCTTGAGTTTGGAGAGTATTAAGTGTCTGAGCTATTTCTTGAATAGAGAATACCGACTTGAGGGTTGTGATAGCAATCAGACGGGCAATCTGTTGGCGTTGGTATTTTTTCTTGTCAGGCTTTGTTAGGTAACCATGTTTCACATAATTGTTGACCATGGATGCTGTCAGGCCCTTGTCTTTATCAGGAGAGATAGGGGAGCAGACCTGATTGACATAGAGCAAAACCTGGTCCAGATAGAGGTCAATGTTTGGAATTTCTGCCCATTTGGGGTAGGAAAAGGTAGTTTTCATTTTCAACTCCTTTTTATCTAGTTTTAATAACTAGATTATAAAATAATAGAAATAGAAAGTCAAGTTTTAACTGCTTGTAGAAAGACTTAAATTATGCTATGATGGGAGAAACTAGTCAGAAATGAGGAGAAAAGATGGAGATTCGTTTAGCTTTTCCAAATGAAGTAGATGCCATCATGCAGGTGATGGAAGATGCTAAAAAATGTTTAGCAGATGTTGGTAGTGACCAGTGGCAAAATGGTTATCCAAATGCTGATATTATTACTGAGGATATTATCTCAGGTCAAGCCTACGTAGCCTTGGAAGAGGGAGAATTACTAGCTTATGCAGCCGTGACCAAGAGTCCAGAGGCAACCTATGAAGCCATTTATGAAGGAAAATGGCAATCTGGAGAGTCAGAGTACCTAGTCTTTCACCGTATTGCTGTGGCAGCAGATGTGCAGGGACAGGGGGTTGCTCAGACTTTCCTAGAAGGCTTGATTGAAGGATTTGATTACCTAGATTTTCGCTCAGATACGCATGTTGCAAACGAGGCCATGCAGCATATCTTTGAAAAACTCGGTTTTAAACAGGTTGGTAAGGTTCCAGTTGATGGCGAACGCTTGGCCTATCAAAAATTGAAGAAATAATGCAAAAGAAGTACGTAAAAATGCTCTACTTTTCGCCAATAGGAACCTTGTCTTTGGTTGCTGACGAGCAATATCTGTATGGCATTTGGGTTCAGGAGCAGAAGCATTTTGAGAGGGGACTAGGAGATGAGACGATAGAAGCAGTTGTTAGTCATCCCATTTTAGACCCAGTTATTACTTGCTTAGATGCTTACTTTAAAGGTAAGTCTCAGGATTTATCCAACTTGCCCTTGGCTCCAATCGGAACGGATTTTGAAAAGCGAGTTTGGTCCTATTTACAGAGAATTCCTTATGGTCAGACAGTGACCTATGGACAAATAGCCCAAGATCTGCAAGTGGCTTCTGCTCAAGCAATTGGCGGAGCGGTAGGACGCAATCCTTGGTCTATCCTAGTACCTTGTCATCGTGTGCTGGGAGCATGCAAGCGTCTGACAGGTTATGCTGCAGGAGTGGAAAAGAAAGCTTGGCTCTTGGAGCATGAAGACGCAGATTTTAAAGATATAAACAATAGAAAGTGAAACACATGTTAGAATTTATCGAATACCCAAAATGTTCAACTTGTAAAAAAGCAAAACAAGAATTAAACCAACTCGGTGTAGACTATAAAGCTGTTCACATCGTGGAAGAAACACCTGGTCAAGAAGTCATTTTAAACTGGCTAGAGACCTCAGGTTTCGAGTTGAAGCAATTTTTCAACACCAGTGGAATCAAATACCGTGAATTAGGACTGAAAGATAAGGTAGGAAGTCTGTCAAACCAAGAAGCAGCTGAGTTGCTAGCAAGCGACGGTATGTTGTTAAAACGGCCCATTTTAGTAGAAAATGGAACTGTTAAGCAAATCGGTTATCGAAAACCTTATGAAGAATTGGGATTGAAATAGTTTTTATCTATCTCTTTGATAGATAAAATATATAACCTCCCTGTTTCAAAGTATGATAAACTAGTAGGTAGACAAAGTCTGTATCTGACCGTAGCAAATAATTTCATTGACGGCAGAAGTATGGTAGAATGAATCATTATCAGGAGAGGATGTTTTTATGAATGTTACAACGATTTTAGCATCAGATTGGTACCAAAACTTGATGCAATTGATTCCGGATGGCAAGCTTTTTAGCTTGCGTTCGGTCTTTGATGGAATTCCGAGAATTGTCCAACAACTTCCAACAACGATTATGTTGACAATTGGTGGTGCTCTTTTTGGCTTGGTTTTGGCACTTCTTTTTGCCATTGTGAAAATCAATCGTGTCAAAATTTTATATCCCTTGCAGGCCTTCTTTGTTAGTTTCTTAAAAGGGACACCGATTTTGGTGCAACTCATGTTGACCTACTACGGAATTCCTTTGGCTTTGAAAGCTCTCAATCAGCAATGGGGAACTGGTTTCAATATCAATGCGATTCCAGCCGCTGCTTTTGCGATTGTCGCCTTTGCTTTCAATGAAGCAGCTTATGCGAGTGAAACCATTCGTGCAGCCATTCTCTCAGTCAATCCTGGTGAGATTGAGGCGGCACGCAGTCTGGGTATGACCCGAGCACAAGTTTATCGTCGCGTAATTATTCCAAATGCAGCCGTTGTGGCAACTCCAACCTTAATCAATTCCCTCATCGGCTTGACCAAAGGAACTTCCCTAGCCTTTAGTGCGGGTGTTGTGGAAGTATTTGCCCAAGCTCAGATTCTGGGTGGAGCTGATTATCGTTACTTTGAGCGCTTCATCTCCGTTGCCCTTGTTTATTGGGTAGTCAATATCGGAATTGAAAGCCTCGGTCGTTTCATCGAGAGAAAAATGGCTATTTCTGCACCCGATACAGTGCAAACAGATGTGAAAGGAGACCTTCGTTAATGATTAAGATTTCGAATTTAAGCAAATCCTTTTCAGGACAGACTGTCTTGGATCATCTGGACTTAGATATTCAAAAAGGGGAAGTTGTAGCCTTGATTGGTTCTTCAGGAGCTGGAAAATCAACTTTTCTTCGTAGTCTCAATTATCTTGAAACTCCTGACAGTGGATCAATTCAGATTGATGATTTCTCAGTTGATTTTTCTAAAATCACTCAGGAAGAAATCCTGGCCCTACGCCGCAAGCTGTCCATGGTTTTCCAACAGTTTAATTTGTTTGAACGACGTACAGCACTTGATAATGTGAAAGAAGGCTTAGTTGTTGTCAAGAAATTATCTGATCAAGAAGCGACTAAGATTGCCAAGGAAGAGTTGGCTAAGGTTGGGCTTTCTGACCGTGAAAACCATTACCCTCGACATTTATCAGGTGGACAAAAGCAACGGGTTGCCTTAGCGCGTGCCCTTGCCATGAAACCAGATGTATTGCTGTTAGACGAACCAACTTCAGCCCTTGACCCAGAATTGGTCGGAGAAGTAGAAAAATCTATCGCAGATGCTGCTAAGTCAGGTCAGACCATGATTTTGGTTAGTCATGACATGTCCTTTGTAGCCCAAGTGGCTGATAAGATTCTCTTCTTAGATAAGGGGAAAATCATTGAGTCTGGAACACCGGATGAGATTATCCACCATCCGAAAGAAGAGCGGACAAAAGAATTCTTCGCTAGTTACAAACGGACTTATATTTGATATAATAGATAAAGGAAAACTCAGTTAGCTGGACTAGCTGAGTTTACTCTTTAAAAAAGATAGAAATGAGAGAAATCATGCTACTGCAACTATTTTCTTTATATTTCGAGAGTTTGATCTTGACCACCATCCTCGTCCTGATTTTTTTAGGGATTTGGATTGGACTGAGAGCCATGTCGGGAGTTGATAAGACAGCCAAGGCTCGCCAAGCCCATCTCTATGATATGATTATGATTGGTGTCTTGGTTGTTCCAGTATTATCCTTTGCGGTTATGAGTTTAATTCTTGTTTTCAAGGCATAATCCTTGCTTGATTGACAAGAAAGAGTTAGAATAAAGATAGTTACAACAAGAAAGAAGGAATCTATATGTACGATACTATTATTATCGGTGCTGGACCCGCGGGTATGACTGCAGCCTTATATGCTGCTCGAAGTAATCTGAAAGTAGGTTTGATTGAAGGTGGTCTGCCAGGTGGTCAGATGAATAATACATCTGATATTGAAAATTACCCAGGATACGCTAATATTAGTGGACCTGAATTGGCTGAAAAGATGTTTGAACCACTTGAAAATCTTGGTGTGGAGCACATCTATGGTTATGTTGAGAATGTCCAAGACCATGGTGATTTTAAGAAAGTGATGACCGATGATCAAACATATGAAACACGTACCGTTATCGTAGCGACTGGTTCTAAACACCGTCCTTTGGGAGTTCCAGGAGAAGAAGAACTGAATAGTCGAGGTGTTTCTTACTGTGCCGTGTGTGATGGTGCTTTCTTCCGTGACCAAGATTTGTTGGTAGTTGGTGGTGGAGATTCAGCTGTTGAAGAAGCCCTCTTCTTGACTCGTTTTGCCAAGACTGTTACCATTGTTCACCGTCGTGACCAGCTTCGTGCCCAAAAGGTTTTACAAGATCGCGCCTTTGCGAATGAGAAAGTCAGCTTTATCTGGGATTCTGTAGTTAAGGAAATCAAGGGTGAAAACCGAGTAGAATCTGTCGTATTTGAAAATGTGAAAACAGGTCAAGTGACAGAGCAAGCCTTCGGTGGCGTCTTTATCTATGTTGGTTTGGACCCTCTTAGTGATTTTGTTAAAGAATTGAATATCCAAGATCAGGCAGGCTGGATTGTGACAGACAATCACATGAAAACTGCAGTTGACGGTATCTTTGCAGTTGGAGATGTTCGCTTGAAAGACCTTCGACAAGTAACAACAGCAGTTGGAGATGGAGCTATCGCTGGTCAAGAAGCTTACAAGTTTATCACCGAACATAGTTAATCATAAAAAGTTTCCAATCAGATGACTGGAAACTTTTTTATAGTCTATTTCGAAAAACTTCGTACATGAGGATGGCTGCAGCAACACTGGCATTGAGACTTTGAACATGTCCATTCATAGGAATGGTAATCATCTCATCAACTTGTTTTTTGATGTTGCTAGAGATGCCTTTTCCTTCATTTCCGATGATGAGGGCGATTTTCCCTTTTGTATTCCACTTGTGGCAAGGAGTCCCATTCATATCTGTTCCAAAGGTCCAGAAGCCTTCATCCTTGAGTTTGTCTAGAGTTTGGCTTAGATTGGTTACTCGGGCAATTGGAACATGCTCAATAGCACCTGTGGCTGTTTTAGCAACGACAGGAGTAACTCCGACAGCACGGTGCTTGGGAATGATGACTCCTGAAACATTGGTCGCATCAGCGGTTCTTAAGATGGAGCCTAAGTTGTGAGGATCAGTTAACCCGTCCAGAATCAATAGCAAAGGATTTTCTTCTTGGCGTGTTTTGGCAAGGATTTGGTCCAGCTCACTATAGGCAAATTCGGACACTCGTAGAACAAAACCTTGGTGGACAGCACCTTCAGTCATCTCAGAGAGGGATTTTTTTGAGGTCCAAGAAATGGATACCTTTTTTTCTGTAGCTAGTTCCTTGACTTTTTCAACATTCTTACCTCGTAGGTCTTCTTGGAGGTAGAGTTTGTTTCCAGTATTTGCAAGGAGGGCTTCGGTAACGGCGTGGATGCCATAGACAATATCATTTGTTTTCATGCCTCTATTATAACACAAAACCCCGTCTTGCAACGGGATTTTCTTTATTCTAGAATTAGTAAACCATCTTTAACTGCAAATGGGTCTTTTTCATTGATACGATCGTAAAACATGATACCGTTAATGTGGTCAATTTCATGCTGAACAACGATGGAGTTGTAGCCTTTGAGCTTGATACGGTGTTTTTCTCCATCCTTGTCAAAGTAGTCAACAGTAACACGAGCATGGCGAACAACATAGCCAGGCACGTTGCGGTCAACAGAGAGGCAACCTTCTCCTTCGCCAAGAGCAGCGTCTTGAACAGAGTGAGAGACGATTTTTGGATTGTACATAATGGCTTGTAAGTCGTAGGCTTCCTGTGGAGTTTCGCCTTCTTCAACAATATTTGGTACCAAAACAGCGATAATGCGTTTTGAGATATCTAATTGAGGGGCAGCGAGTCCAACACCACCGCGGAGCCCCATTTTTTCAGCCATGACAGGATCTTGGGAGTGTTTGAGGAATTGCATCATCTTTTCGCCAAGGATGATTTCTTGGTCAGATAGGGGGAAGGTAACTTCCTCAGCAACCGCGCGTAGAGTAGGATTCCCCTCGCGGATAATATCGTTCATATCAATTAAGTGAGCAGCTTTTGTAATACGTTCTATTGCAGACATTTTCTCTCCTTTCATTACCTCTACATGATATCACAAAATGACAAGGATTGAAAGCATTACGGCATCGAGCTTTTATAGAAAATGCCTAGCAGATTCAATTCAATTGTGAAAGAATTACTTATCTGTGATATAATAAAAAGAAAAGGCTTGCATTAGAAAGTAGGGAGAATAAAGATGCAAAGAAGACAAGATAGACATAAACGTGGACCAGTTTTTCGTTTTATGAGGAGTTTTGTAAACTTTTTTAGGAGTTATCGCAAGTGGAGCAATAAGGGATTTGTTGCGATACTCTTGCTAGCTGTTGCTTTATCAATGGGCTTGGTCTTGTTGTTTGAAAGTTTCCAAGGAATCCCCTTGACCAGTCAAAAAAAGGATACCATTTCTCAAGAAGTAAATAAGACTAATCAAAACTCCAAAGATCAGGAAGAGGAAAAGACTGCTAGAATTATGGCCAACGGGGACCTCCTCTATCACATTCCTATCTATCGTTCTGCCTTAAAAGAAGATGGGACCTATGATTTTCATGAAAATTTTGATTATGTGAAACCATGGCTAAAACAAGCTGATTTGATTTTAGGTGATTTTGAAGGGACTGTAAACAAGGACCACTATTTGGCTGGTTATCCGCTATTTAATGCACCTGGAGAAGTCATGGATGCCATCAAGGATGCTGGTTATCAAGTGCTAGACTTGGCGCATAACCATATCCTAGATTCACAGATAGAAGGTGTAGTCTCAACAGCAGATGCTATTGAAAAGGCAGGAATGACACCGATTGGAGTGTATACGCATGAATCCCGTGATCAAGCTCCTCTTGTAATTAAGGAAGTGAACGGCATCAAGGTTGCACTTTTGGCCTATTCTTATGGATTTAACGGAATTGAGCAAAGTATTTCTCAAGAAGACTATAACCGCTATCTTTCAGATCTAAATGAAGACAAGATGAAGGCTGAAATTGAACGAGCAGAAAAGGAAGCGGATATCACAATTATCATGCCTCAGATGGGTGTTGAGTATCGCTTGGAACCAACTGAAGAACAAAAGGCTCTTTATCACAAGATGATTGATTGGGGAGCGGATATTATCTTTGGAGGGCACCCTCACGTTGTGGAACCATCTGAAACGGTTGAAAAAGATGGAGACAAGAAACTCATTATCTATTCAATGGGGAACTTCATTTCCAATCAACGAATTGAAACCATGCAAGATGAAGAGAATGCTAAGTGGACAGAGCGTGGCGTGCTCATGGATGTGACCATTAAGAAAAAAGCAGGTAAGACGACAATTGAAACTGCCAAAGCGCATCCTTCTTGGGTAAATCGTACACCGAAAGGAACCTATTCTCCAGAAGGTTATCCACTCTTCCTTTACCAAACCTATATCTTAGAAGATTTCATCGAGGGTGGTAGTCATCGTGACCAGTTAGATGAAGCAACTAAGGAACGAATTGATACAGCCTATAAAGAAATGAACGAACATGTGGGATTAAAGTGGGACTAACTTGAATCCAGAGGAAAGTAAATGACGATTAAAGTAATTGCGACAGATATGGATGGAACCTTGCTGGATGCCAGAGGCCAGCTTGATATTCCACGCTTGGAAAAGATTTTAGATCAGTTGGATCAAAGGGGGATTCGTTTTGTCATCGCGACGGGCAATGAAATTCACCGTATGAGGCAACTACTGGAGCACTTGGTGGATCGAGTGGTTCTGGTGGTTGCCAACGGTGCTCGTATTTTTGAAAATAATGAATTGATTCAGGCTCAGACTTGGGATGATAATATTGTTGATAAAGCTTTGGCTCATTTCGAGGCTCGAGCGTGTCAGGACCAGTTTGTTGTAACAGGGATGAAGGGTGGTTTCGTCAAAGAAGGTACCATTTTTACAGATCTTGAAAGTTTTATGACTCCAGAAATGATTGAAAAATTCTATCAACGGATGCATTTTGTGGATGCATTAACCTCTGACCTCGTTGGTGGTGTACTCAAGATGAGTATGGTTGTTGGTGAGGAACGTTTGAGTTCGGTTTTGGAAGAAATCAATGACCTCTTTGATGGCCGCGTTCGGGCTGTATCGAGTGGCTATGGTTGCATTGATATCCTTCAAGCTGGAATTCATAAAGCATGGGGCTTGGAAGAATTACTCAAGCGTTGGGACTTGACTCCCCAACAAATCATGGCTTTTGGTGACAGTGAAAATGATGTTGAAATGCTTGAAATGGCTGGAATTGCCTATGCGATGGAAAATGCTGATGATAAAGCCAAAGCTGTGGCTACTGCTCTAGCGCCAGCCAATAGCCAAGGAGGAGTTTATCAAATCTTGGAAAACTGGTTAGAAAAAGGAGAATGAAGTGGCAGTACAGTTATTAGAAAATTGGTTACTAAAGGAACAAGAAAAAATCCAAACCAAGTATCGTCACTTAAATCAGGTTTCTGTTGTAGAGCCAGACATTCTTTTTATTGGGGATTCTATTGTCGAATATTATCCTCTGCAGGAACTATTTGGGACTTCGAAGACGATTGTCAATCGAGGCATTCGAGGGTATCAGACAGGGCTGTTATTAGAAAATCTAGATGCGCATCTGTACGGTGGAGCAGTAGATAAAATTGTCCTTTTGATTGGGACAAATGATATCGGAAAAGATGTGCCTGTGAATGAGGCTCTCA
Source organism: Streptococcus mitis (assembly GCF_905187535.1). Taxonomy (GTDB): domain Bacteria; phylum Bacillota; class Bacilli; order Lactobacillales; family Streptococcaceae; genus Streptococcus; species Streptococcus mitis_BS. The sequence continues at coordinate 161,514 of NZ_CAJJIE010000059.1, read as the reverse complement.
ATAACCTCGAAGCTATCATACAATCCATTGCTCGCGATTATCCATTGACTGAGATTAAATTGCTTTCTATTTTGCCAGTCAATGAGGGAGAAGAGTACAAGCAGACAGTCTATATCCGCACGAATGAAAAAATTCAGAAATGGAATCAAGCCTATCAAGAGCTTGCTTCTGCCTATATGCAGGTAGAATTTGTGCCAGTTTTTGATAGTTTGACAGACCAGGCAGGTCAACTCAAAAAAGATTATACAACTGATGGGTTGCACCTTAGTGTTGCTGGTTATCAGGTTTTGACAAAATCTTTGAAAGACTATCTTTTGTAGTTAATTGCTTTCCTTTTTGCATTTTTGTGTTAGATAAGGTATAATGGTTTTATTGTCTTTTGGGGTCGTTACGGATTCGACAGGCATTATGAGGCATATTTTGCGACTCGTGTGGCGACGTAAACGCTCAGTTAAATATAACTGCAAAAAATAACACTTCTTACGCTCTAGCTGCCTAAAAACCAGCAGGCGTGACCCGATTTGGATTGCTCGTGTTCAATGACAGGTCTTATTATTAGCGAGATACGATCAAGTCTTGTCTAGCGGCTTGATAAGAGATTGATAGACTCGCGGTTTCTAGGCTTGAGTTATGTGTCGAGGGACTGTTAAACGAATACATAACCTATGGTTGTAGACAAATATGTTAGCAGATGTTTGGACGTGGGTTCGACTCCCACCGGCTCCATTGATAATTTACATTGTTTTGTAAATCTTTCTAAAACGTTGTTTTTACAACGTTTTTTATTTTATTCTTTGGTATTCTTTTGCAAAAAAAGAATACAACATTTTGTTGTATCCTAAATATTAAATCAAGTCCTGAATTTTCTTAAGTTTTTATCATATTTTCTGTTATAATTAAGGTGCCTTAAGAAAAATAATGAAAAAACTAAATGTTTTTCATATAGTTTTCATTGTTTTAATAGTTTAAAGTCAATCTTATTTTTCTCTAATAGAAAATAATGAAAAAGTAGGTTTAGAAAGAGGTAAGTATCTATGTCTTCTCATAAAAAAGTGTCACTCTCTGAGATTAATCAATCTATCGATACTCCAAATAACAATCATTTCTGGCAAAATTTAAATGCCTTTTTAGGTCCGGGTGCTCTTGTCGCAGTTGGTTATATGGATCCAGGAAACTGGATTACCAGTGTAGTCGGTGGTGCTTCCTATAAGTATAGTCTCTTGTTTGTTATCTTGATTTCATCTCTCATTGCCATGCAACTTCAGCAGATGGCAGGAAAGCTTGGTATTGTAACCCAGATGGACCTGGCTCAAGCAACGGCTCATCATTCACCTAAATGGCTTCGTTATAGTCTATGGGTGATTTTAGAATTAGCCTTGATGGCGACAGATCTGGCAGAAGTTCTAGGTTCAGCGATTGCTCTCAATCTTCTCTTTAAGATTCCGATTATGATAGCAATTCTCTTGACCGTGTTGGATGTTTTTCTCTTATTGCTTCTGATGAAATTTGGCTTTAAGAAGATTGAAGCTATTGTGACAACACTGATTTTAACCATTCTAGCAATTTTTACCTATCTGGTAGCTTTGTCACATCCAAGCTTCCAAGGAATCGTTGAGGGTTATCTACCGAATGCAACCTTATTTGAAAGTCCCTTGCCAGGGCATGAAAGTCAATTAACCTTGGCACTAGGGATCGTGGGAGCAACGGTTATGCCCCATAACCTCTATTTGCATTCTTCCTTGTCACAAACTCGGAAAATCAATCACAAGGACAAGGATGATGTTCGAAAAGCGGTGCGCTTTATGACCTGGGATTCAAATCTCCAATTATCCTTGGCCTTTGTGGTTAACTCCCTTCTATTAATTCTCGGGGCGGCTCTCTTTTTCGGCCATGCATCTGAGATTTCTGCCTTCTCTCAAATGTATAATGCCTTGCAGGATTCTACTATTACAGGAGCTATAGCTAGCTCGACCTTATCAACCTTGTTTGCCTTGGCTTTATTAGCCAGTGGTCAAAATTCGACAATTACGGGTACCTTGACTGGACAAATCGTTATGGAAGGTTTCTTGCATATGAGATTACCTCAATGGTTCATTCGTTTGGCAACTCGTCTCTTTGCCTTGTTGCCTGTCATGATTGTAGCGGTTCTGTTTGGTCATCAGGAAAAAACATTGGATCAGTTATTGGTTTATTCACAAGTCTTTCTTTCGATTGCTCTTCCATTTTCAATCTTCCCACTGATTTATCTAACTTCTAAGAAATCACTGATGGGAGAATTTACCAATGCCAAATGGAATACCATCCTTGGCTATATCGTTTCCATTATCTTAACAATTCTCAATGTGAAATTGTTATTTGATATTTTCTAAGAAATTCACCCGAGTTATAAAACAAGCATATAAGAAAAAAGATACCCAAGATTTCTTGGGTATCTTTTTTAAAATAAACGGAAGACATGGGATTCGAACCCACGCACGCTGTTACACGCCTACCGCGTTTCCAACACGGCCTCTTAAGCCTCTTGAGTAATCTTCCAATACTTACTCAAATAGTCTACCATAAAGGCTCTTATCTTGCAATAAAAATTTTGGAAATAAGAAAAATGATAGATTTTGAAAGAAAATGACAAAAAGCGCTTGACTTTGAAAGAAAGTGTGATAGAATGAATAGTGTAAACGATAACAGGAGGTGATTCAGTGTTAAAAACAGAGCGGAAGCAACTGATTTTAGAGGAGTTAAATCAACATCATGTAGTTTCTCTAGAAAAATTAGTTAGTTTGTTAGAAACGTCAGAATCAACGGTTCGAAGAGATTTGGATGAGTTGGAAGCGGAAAACAAGCTTCGTCGCGTGCATGGTGGAGCAGAATTGCCCCATTCCTTGCAGGAAGAAGAAACCATTCAAGAAAAATCTGTCAAAAACCTTCAAGAAAAGAAGTTGCTGGCTCAGAAGGCAGCCTCTCTCATCAAGGAACAAGATGTCATCTTTATCGATGCTGGAACAACAACTGCTTTTTTGATTCATGAATTGGTTAATAAGAATATTACTGTTGTGACAAATTCGATTCACCATGCCGCACAGTTGGTTGAAAAGCAGATTCCAACTGTCATGGTTGGAGGAAGTGTCAAGATGGCAACAGATGCTAGCATCGGGGGCGTTGCTCTTAACCAGATTAACCAATTGCACTTTGACCGTGCCTTTATCGGGATGAATGGTGTGGACGATGGCTATTATACGACTCCTGATATGGAGGAGGGAGCTGTTAAGCGTGCTATTTTAGAAAATGCCAAACAGACCTATGTCTTGGTGGATTCGTCAAAAATTGGACAAACTTGCTTTGCCAAGGTAGCACCACTCAAACGAGCTATTGTTATCACAAGTCAAGGGCATGAGCTCTTGCAGGCTATTAAGGAGAAAACGGAGGTAATAGAAGTATGATTTATACAGTCACACTCAATCCATCCATTGACTATATCGTTCGTTTGGACCAAGTCCAAGTCGGTAGTGTCAATCGTATGGACAGTGATGATAAGTTTGCTGGTGGGAAAGGAATCAATGTCAGCCGTGTCTTGAAACGTTTGGATATACCAAATACAGCGACGGGATTTATCGGAGGCTTTACTGGTAAATTTATCACAGATACCCTTGCAGAGGAAGAAATCGAGACATGTTTTGTCCAAGTGGCAGAAGATACTCGTATCAATGTTAAAATCAAAGCAGACCAAGAAACAGAAATCAACGGAACCGGTCCAAATGTCGAACCAGCTCAGCTAGAAGAATTGAAAGCTATTTTATCTAGTCTGACAGCAGAAGATACGGTTGTCTTTGCGGGTTCGAGTGCTAAAAACCTAGGAAATGTTATCTACAAGGATTTGATTGCCTTGACACGCAAGACTGGTGCGCAAGTAGTTTGTGACTTTGAAGGACAGACCTTGATTGATAGTTTGGACTATCAGCCACTTTTGGTCAAACCAAATAATCACGAGCTTGGAGCTATCTTTGGAGTGAAACTCGAAAGTTTAGATGAAATCGAGAACTATGCTCGTCAGTTACTGGCCAAAGGAGCTCAAAACGTCATTATCTCCATGGCTGGCGACGGTGCCCTTCTTGTCACATCTGAGGGAGCTTACTTCGCAAAACCTATCAAGGGAACAGTCAAAAATTCAGTTGGTGCTGGTGATTCTATGGTTGCCGGATTCACAGGTGAATTTGTCAAATCAAAAGACGCAGTAGAAGCCTTCAAATGGGGAGTTGCTTGTGGAACGGCAACTACCTTCTCGGATGACTTGGCAACAGCAGAATTTATTAAAGAAACATATGAAAAAGTTGAGGTAGAAAAACGATGAAAATTCAAGACCTATTGAGAAAAGATGTTATGTTGCTGGATTTGCAAGCAACTGAAAAAACAGCTGTCATCGACGAGATGATTAAAAGTTTGACAGACCACGGTTATGTGACAGATTTTGAAACCTTTAAAGAAGGAATTTTGGCGCGTGAAGCTCTCACTTCTACAGGTTTGGGTGATGGTATCGCAATGCCTCACAGCAAAAATGCTGCTGTCAAAGATGCGACTGTTCTCTTTGCTAAGTCAAACAAGGGTGTTGACTATGAGAGCTTGGATGGGCAAGCAACTGATCTCTTCTTCATGATTGCGGCTCCAGAAGGTGCCAATGACACTCACTTGGCAGCCTTGGCAGAATTGTCTCAATACTTGATGAAAGACGGTTTTGCTGACAAACTTCGCCAAGCAACATCAGCTGACCAAGTCATTGAACTTTTTGACCAAGCTTCAGAAGAAACTGAGGAACCTGTTCAAGCGCTTGCCAATGAAACTGGTGACTTTATCGTAGCTGTTACAGCTTGTACAACAGGTATCGCCCACACTTACATGGCCCAAGAAGCTCTTCAAAAAGTGGCTGCTGAAATGGGTGTTGGGATTAAGGTTGAAACCAACGGTGCTAGCGGTGTTGGAAATCAACTAACTGCAGAAGATATCCGCAAGGCTAAAGCTGTTATCATCGCAGCAGACAAGGCAGTTGAAATGGATCGTTTCGATGGTAAACCATTGATTAATCGTCCGGTTGCTGACGGTATCCGTAAAACGGAAGAATTGATTAACTTGGCTCTATCAGGAGATGCTGAAGTTTACCGTGCCGCTAATGGTGTAAAAGCTGCAACAGCATCTAATGAAAAACAAAGCCTTGGTGGTGCCTTCTACAAACACTTGATGAGTGGTGTATCTCAAATGTTACCATTCGTTATCGGTGGGGGTATCATGATTGCCCTTGCCTTCTTGATTGACGGTGCTTTGGGTGTGCCAAATGAAAATCTTGGCAATCTTGGTTCTTACCATGAGCTAGCTTCTATGTTCATGAAAATTGGGGGAGCTGCCTTTGGTTTGATGCTTCCAGTCTTTGCAGGTTATGTTGCCTACTCTATTGCTGAAAAACCAGGTTTGGTAGCAGGTTTCGTGGCTGGTGCTATTGCCAAAGAAGGTTTTGCCTTTGGGAAAATCCCTTATGCCGCAGGTGGTGAAGCAACTTCAACTCTTGCAGGTGTCTCATCTGGTTTCCTAGGTGCCCTTGTGGGTGGATTTATCGCAGGTGCTTTGGTTCTTGCTATCAAGAAATATGTCAAAGTTCCTCGCTCACTTGAAGGTGCTAAATCAATACTTCTCTTGCCACTTCTTGGAACAATCTTGACTGGATTTGTCATGCTAGCTGTTAACATCCCAATGGCAGCAATCAATACTGCTATGAATGATTTCCTTGGCGGTCTTGGAGGCGGTTCAGCTGTCCTTCTCGGTATCGTCCTTGGTGGAATGATGGCTGTTGACATGGGTGGACCAGTCAACAAAGCTGCTTATGTTTTTGGTACAGGTACGCTTGCAGCAACTGTTTCTTCAGGTGGTTCTGTAGCTATGGCAGCAGTTATGGCTGGAGGAATGGTGCCACCGCTTGCAATCTTTGTCGCAACTCTTCTTTTCAAAGATAAATTTACCAAAGAAGAACGCAACTCTGGTTTGACAAACATCATCATGGGCTTGTCATTTATCACTGAGGGAGCAATTCCATTTGGTGCAGCTGACCCAGCTCGTGCGATCCCAAGCTTCATTCTTGGTTCAGCAGTAGCAGGTGGACTCGTTGGTCTTACGGGAATCAAACTCATGGCTCCACACGGAGGAATCTTCGTAATCGCTCTTACTTCAAATGCTCTTCTTTACCTTGTCTCTGTCTTGGTAGGAGCAATCGTGAGTGGTGTGGTTTATGGTTACCTCCGCAAACCACAAGCATAAAAATTAGATATAAGAAAAGATTGTACCGATTGGTGCAATCTTTTTCTCTTTCCGAAATGCTTGTGAAATATGGTATAATAGAAGAATGGCAAACAAGAATACAAGTAAAACAAGACGGAGACCGTCTAAAGCAGAACTCGAAAGACAAGAAGCGATTCAACGAATGTTGATTTCACTAGTAATCGCGTTTTTATTGATTTTTGCAGCTTTTAAATTAGGGGCTGTAGGTATCACTCTTTACAATTTAATTCGCTTGCTGGTGGGGAGCCTAGCCTATCTGGTAATATTTGCTCTCTTGATCTATCTCTTCTTTTTCAAGTGGATACGAAAACAGGAAGGCCTCTTATCTGGCTTTTTCACTATATTTGCAGGCTTGCTCCTGATTTTTGAAGCCTACTTAGTTTGGAAATATGGTTTGGATAAGTCGGTTTTAAAAGGGACTATGGCTCAGGTTGTGACTGATTTGACTGGTTTTCGAACGACCAGTTTTGCTGGTGGGGGCTTGATTGGTGTTGGACTCTATGTGCCAACTGCCTTTCTCTTTTCAAATATCGGGACTTACTTTATTGGTGCTATCTTGATTTTAGTGGGTGCTCTCCTAGTCAGTCCTTGGTCTGTTTACGATATTGCTGAATTTTTCAGTAGAGTCTTTGCTAAATGGCGGGAAGGGTATGAGCGTCGAAAAGAGGAACGCTTTGTCAAACAAGAAGAAAAAGCTCGCCAAAAGGCTGAGGAAGAGGCTAAATTAGAAAAAGAAGCAGCTGAGAAAGCCTTACTCGATTTGCCCCCTGTCGATATGGAAACGGGTGAAATTTTGACAGAGGAAGCTGTTCAGGATTTTCCACCTATACCTGAAGAAGAGTGGGTGGAACCAGAAATCATCCTGCCTAAAGCTGAACATGAATTCCCCAATCAAGAAGAAACATTTGATGATGAAGATGTTCAGGTTGATTTTTCAGCCAAGGAAGCCCTTGAATACAAACTACCGAGTTTACAACTCTTTGCCCCTGATAAACCAAAAGACCAGTCTAAAGAGAAAAAAATTGTCCGAGAGAATATCAAAATCTTGGAAGAAACCTTTGCTAGCTTTGGTATCAAGGTGACAGTTGAACGGGCTGAAATTGGCCCATCAGTGACCAAGTATGAAGTCAAGCCAGCAGTCGGTGTACGGGTTAACCGCATTTCCAATCTAGCAGACGACCTCGCTCTTGCCTTGGCCGCTAAGGATGTTCGGATTGAAGCACCAATTCCTGGGAAATCCCTAGTCGGAATCGAAGTGCCTAACTCCGAGATTGCTACTGTGTCCTTCCGCGAACTATGGGAACAATCTCAAACGAAAGCAGAAAATCTCTTGGAAATTCCTTTAGGGAAGGCTGTTAATGGAACCGCAAGAGCATTTGACCTTTCTAAAATGCCCCACTTGCTAGTTGCAGGTTCAACGGGTTCAGGGAAGTCGGTAGCAGTTAATGGTATTATTGCTAGTATTCTCATGAAGGCGAGACCAGACCAAGTCAAATTTATGATGGTTGACCCCAAGATGGTTGAGTTGTCTGTTTACAATGATATTCCCCACCTCTTGATTCCAGTTGTGACCAATCCACGCAAGGCCAGCAAGGCTTTGCAAAAGGTCGTGGATGAAATGGAAAATCGTTATGAACTCTTTGCCAAGGTGGGAGTTCGGAATATTGCAGGCTTTAATGCAAAGGTAGAAGAGTTCAATGCCCAGTCTGAGTACAAGCAGATTCCGTTACCGCTCATTGTCGTGATTGTGGATGAGTTGGCTGACCTCATGATGGTTGCCAGCAAGGAAGTGGAAGATGCCATCATTCGTCTCGGACAGAAGGCGCGTGCTGCCGGTATCCACATGATTCTTGCAACCCAGCGTCCATCCGTTGACGTCATTTCTGGTCTGATCAAGGCCAATGTCCCATCTCGAGTAGCGTTTGCAGTTTCATCTGGTACAGACTCCCGTACTATTTTAGATGAAAATGGAGCTGAGAAACTACTTGGCCGAGGGGACATGCTCTTTAAACCGATTGATGAAAATCATCCAGTTCGTCTCCAAGGCTCCTTTATCTCGGATGATGATGTCGAACGTATCGTAAACTTCATTAAGGCTCAGGCAGATGCGGACTACGATGAGAGTTTTGATCCAGGTGAGGTTTCTGAAAATGATGGAGAATTTTCAGCTGGTGATTCTGGTGGAGATCCGCTTTTTGAAGAAGCCAAGGCTCTAGTCATTGAGACCCAGAAAGCCAGCGCATCTATGATTCAGCGTCGTTTGTCAGTTGGATTTAACCGTGCGACCCGTCTCATGGAAGAGCTTGAGATGGCAGGTGTCATTGGTCCAGCTGAAGGTACCAAGCCAAGAAAAGTTTTACAACAATAAAAAATAGCTTCTTTCCAAGTTTGGAAGGAGGCTATTTTAGTGATTATTGATTAGTTTTATTTTCCGAAGTTGGACTATTGGACTGTTTTTCATTTTCAGTAGCAGGTTTACTTGGAGTAGGAGTAGAAGAATCCTGAGTTGATGCTTTCTGCTCTTCTTTTTTCTCTTCCTTGACGCTAGGTTTTGGTGTTTCTTCTTGCTGTGTTTTTTCTTGGGTAGTGTTAGTTTCCTTATTAGGACTAGTGTTTTCCTTAGGGGCTTCCTTTTGGATTTCTTTGACAATGGTTGTGGTCTGGCTTGTCGTAGGTTCTTTTTTACTATCTTTATTATTATCTAGGGCGTTCATGATCGTGATACTTGCGGTAATCAATCCAAGGATACTACCGATAGTAGCGATGGTTTTTTGAAAGACCGTGAAGCCTGTTTTGATGTGTTCTGTTTTTGGTTTTGAGGTTCTACGATAATTAGACATACATTCTCTCCTTTAATTAAAATTTATTATACCGCAATTCTTTAAAAAAATCTTAAAAAAAGAGGAATTGCCCTTTCTTGTCGCAGGCTCCGTTTCATGATACAATAGAAGGAGTGATTTTAGAAAGCGTGAGAATACATGATTTACTTTGATAATTCGGCGACGACCAAGCCCTATCCTGAAGCCCTTGAAACCTATATGCAGGTGGCTTCAAAAATTTTAGGAAATCCATCTAGTCTTCATCGTTTGGGAGACCAGGCAACACGGATCTTAGATGCTTCCCGCCAACAGATTGCAGATTTAATCGGTAAGAAAAGTGATGAAATCTTCTTTACCTCTGGTGGAACAGAAGGGGATAACTGGGTTATCAAGGGTGTGGCCTTTGAAAAAGCCCAGTTTGGCAAGCACATCATCGTATCTGCCATTGAACATCCAGCAGTCAAAGAATCAGCCCTCTGGTTGAAATCTCAAGGTTTTGAAGTGGATTTTGCTCCAGTTGATGAGAAAGGATTTGTTGATGTTGAGGCTCTAGGAGCTTTGATACGGCCTGATACAATCCTAATTTCTGTCATGGCAGTAAACAATGAAATCGGCTCTATCCAACCTATTGAGGCTATTTCAGAACTCTTGGCAGATAAGCCAACTATTTCCTTCCATGTTGATGCAGTTCAGGCACTTGCCAAGATTTCGACTGAAAAGTATTTGACAGAACGAGTGGATTTTGCGACCTTCTCGAGTCATAAATTTCATGGTGTCCGAGGTGTTGGCTTTGTCTATATCAAGTCTGGCAAGAAGATTACGTCTCTTTTAACAGGTGGTGGTCAGGAACGTGATTACCGTTCGACAACTGAAAATGTGGCAGGAATTGCAGCGACAGCCAAGGCTCTCCGCTTGTCTATGGAAAAGCTAGATATCTTTACTAGCAAGACTGGTCAGATGAAGGCAGTGATTCGCCAAGCACTTCTGGACTATCCAGATATTTCTGTCTTTTCAGATGAGGAAGACTTTGCCCCTCATATTCTGACTTTTGGAATCAAGGGTGTTCGTGGTGAAGTCATCGTTCACGCCTTTGAAGACTATGATATTTTTATCTCAACGACCTCTGCTTGTTCGTCCAAGGAAGGAAAACCAGCCGGAACCCTGATTGCCATGGGAGTAGATAAAGATAAGGCTCAGTCAGCTGTGCGTCTTAGCCTAGACCTTGAAAATGATATGAGTCAGGTCGAGCAGTTCTTGACCAAGTTAAAATTGATTTACAATCAAACTAGAAAAGTAAGATAGGAGCATTCATGCAGTATTCAGAAATTATGATTCGCTACGGTGAGCTGTCAACCAAGGGCAAAAACCGTATGCGTTTCATCAATAAACTTCGCAATAATATTTCAGACGTTTTGTCTATCTATCCCCAAGTTAAGGTAACGGCAGATCGTGACCGTGCCCACGCTTACCTCAATGGAGCAGATTATACAGCAGTAGCAGAATCGCTTAAACAAGTTTTTGGAATTCAAAACTTTTCCCCTGTTTATAAGGTTGAAAAATCTGTAGAAGTTCTGAAGTCTTCTGTCCAAGAGATTATGCAGGACATCTACAAGGATGGCATGACCTTTAAAATTTCTAGCAAGCGTAGCGACCACAACTTTGAGTTGGATAGTCGTGAACTCAATCAAACCCTTGGAGGTGCTGTTTTTGAAGCTATTCCAAATGTGCAAGCTCAAATGAAAAGTCCTGACATCAATCTTCAGGTGGAGATACGTGAAGAAGCAGCCTATCTTTCTTATGAAACCATTCGTGGGGCTGGTGGTTTGCCAGTTGGAACTTCAGGTAAAGGCATGCTCATGTTGTCAGGAGGAATCGATTCCCCTGTAGCTGGCTATCTAGCGCTTAAACGAGGGGTAGATATAGAGGCCGTTCACTTTGCCAGCCCACCTTATACTAGTCCAGGCGCTCTCAAGAAAGCCCAAGATTTGACCCGTAAATTGACCAAGTTTGGTGGAAATATCCAGTTTATCGAAGTTCCTTTTACAGAGATTCAAGAGGAAATCAAGGACAAAGCGCCCGAAGCTTACTTAATGACTCTAACTCGTCGCTTTATGATGCGGATTACAGATCGTATTCGTGAGGTACGAAATGGTTTAGTTATCATAAATGGGGAAAGCCTAGGTCAAGTAGCCAGCCAAACCTTGGAGAGCATGCAGGCTATCAATGCGGTTACCAACACTCCCATCATCCGTCCAGTTGTGACAATGGATAAGTTGGAAATTATTGACATTGCTCAGGAAATTGACACCTTTGAAATTTCTATCCAGCCTTTTGAAGACTGTTGTACCATTTTTGCGCCAGATCGTCCGAAAACAAATCCTAAGATTAAGAATGCGGAGCAGTACGAAGCGCGTATGGATGTTGAAGGATTAGTAGAGCGAGCTGTGGCTGGAATCATGATTACTGAGATTACACCGCAGGCTGAAAAAGATGAAGTGGATGACTTGATTGATAATTTGCTCTAATCAGAAAATCCAGAAGAATTTAGAAAAATAAATGAAAAAGTTAGTTTTTAATTCCAAAAATGGAAGCAAAACTAACTTTTTTTCTATAATTGTGATATAATAAAATAAAATTTTGAATATAGAGAGTTTTCTGACAATGAATCAATCCTACTTTTATTTAAAAATGAAAGAACACAAACTCAAGGTTCCTTATACAGGTAAGGAACGCCGTGTACGTGTTCTTCTGCCTAAAGATTATGAGAAAGACACGGATCGTTCCTATCCTGTTGTTTACTTTCATGACGGGCAAAATGTTTTTTATAGTAAAGAGTCCTTCATTGGCCATTCATGGAAGATTATCCCAGCTATTAAGCGTAATCCTGACATCAGTCGCATGATTGTCGTTGCCATTGACAATGATGGTATGGGGCGGATGAATGAGTATGCGGCTTGGAAGTTCCAAGAATCTCCTATCCCAGGGCAGCAGTTTGGTGGTAAGGGTGTGGAGTATGCCGAGTTTGTCATGGAGGTGGTCAAACCTTTTATCGATGAGACCTACCGTACCAAATCTGACCGCCAGCATACGGCTATGATTGGTTCCTCACTAGGCGGCAATATTACCCAGTTTATCGGTTTGGAATACCAAGACCAAATTGGCTGTTTAGGGGTCTTTTCATCTGCTAACTGGCTCCATCAAGAAGCCTTTAATCGCTATATTGAACGCAAGAAACTATCGTCTGACCAGCGTATCTTTATCTATGTTGGAACTGAAGAAGCAGATGATACGGACAAGACCCTGATGGCTGGTAATATCAAACAAGCCTATATCGATTCGTCTCTTCGGTATTACCATGATTTGATATCAGGTGGGGTGCACTTAGATAATCTTGTCTTGAAAGTTCAGTCTGGTGCCATCCATAGTGAAATCCCTTGGTCGGAGAATTTACCAGACTGTCTGAGATTTTTTGCAGAGAAATGGTAAGTTAGAAAAGGAGAAATCAAATGCATATTGAAAACCTTAGCCACTGGAGTGGCAATCTTAACCGTGAAATGTATCTTAATCGTTATGGACATGCTGGGATTCCAGTTGTGGTCTTTGCTTCATCAGGTGGTAGTCACAATGAATACTATGATTTTGGCATGATTGATGCTTGTGCTTCCTTTATCGAGGAAGGCCGTGTCCAGTTTTTTACCCTATCCAGTGTAGACAGTGAGAGCTGGTTGGCCACTTGGAAAAATGGTCACGACCAAGCAGAGATGCACCGTGCCTACGAGCGCTATGTGATTGATGAGGCCATTCCTTTTATCAAGCATAAGACAGGTTGGTTTGATGGTATGATGACGACAGGTTGCTCGATGGGCGCCTACCATGCAGTCAACTTTTTTCTCCAACATCCAGATGTCTTTACCAAGGTGATTGCTCTTAGTGGTGTTTACGACGCACGTTTCTTTGTTGGCGATTACTACAATGACGATGCTATTTATCAAAACTCGCCAGTAGATTATATCTGGAATCAGAATGACGGCTGGTTTATTGACCGTTACCGTCAGGCAGAGATTGTGCTGTGTACGGGTCTTGGAGCCTGGGAACAAGACGGTCTACCATCTTTCTACAAGCTTAAAGAAGCCTTTGACCAGAAACAAATTCCAGCCTGGTTTGCTGAATGGGGACACGATGTCGCCCACGACTGGGAATGGTGGCGCAAACAAATGCCTTATTTCCTCGGCAATCTCTATTTATAAAAGGAGTGACCTATGAATTACCTTGTTATTTCTCCCTACTATCCACAAAACTTTCAACAGTTTACCATCGAACTAGCCAATAAAGGTATTACCGTCTTGGGAATTGGTCAAGAGCCTTACGAGCAATTGGATGAACCTTTACGTAATAGCCTGACAGAATATTTCCGTGTTGATAATCTTGAGAACACAGACGAAGTCAAACGTGCAGTTGCTTTTCTCTTTTATAAGCATGGCCCAATTGATCGCATCGAGTCTCATAATGAATATTGGCTAGAGCTGGACGCAACACTCAGAGAACAATTCAACGTTTTTGGTGCCAAACCAGAAGATCTTAAAAAGACTAAATACAAGTCTGAAATGAAGAAACTTTTCAAAAAAGCAGGTGTCCCTGTGGTACCTGGAGCTGTTATCAAGACGGAAGTAGATATTGATAAAGCTGTGAAAGAAATCGGCCTTCCAATGATTGCCAAACCTGATAATGGAGTGGGAGCGGCAGCCACCTTTAAGCTTGAGACAGAAGACGATATCAATCATTTCAAGCAAGAATGGGATCATTCAACTGTTTATTTCTTTGAGAAATTTGTCACCTCTAGCGAAATTTGTACCTTTGATGGTCTTGTGGACAAGGATGGTAAAATTGTCTTCTCAACAACCTTTGATTACGCCTATACACCGCTTGATCTCATGATTTACAAGATGGACAATTCTTATTACGTTCTCAAGGATATGGATCCTAAACTTCGCAAGTATGGGGAAGCGATTGTCAAGGAATTTGGTATGAAAGAACGTTTCTTCCATATCGAGTTCTTCCGCGAGGGAGATGATTACATCTCTATTGAGTACAATAATCGTCCTGCAGGTGGTTTCACCATTGATGTTTATAATTTTGCTCATTCCTTGGATCTCTATCGTGGCTATGCAGCTATAGTCGCAGGAGAAGAGTTCCCAGCGTCAGACTTTGAACCTCAGTATTGTTTGGCTACGTCTCGCCGTGCAAATGCTCATTATGTCCATTCTGAGGAGGACTTACTTGCTAAATACAGCCAGCAGTTCAAGGTTAAGAAAATCATGCCAGCGGCCTTTGCTGAACTTCAAGGAGATTACCTGTATATGCTGACAACTCCGAGTCGACAAGAAATGGAGCAAATGATTGCAGATTTCGGACAACGTCAAGAATAAGAACTTTCGGATTAAGGAAAATTACTCCCTTAATCCTTTTGTTTTTTGTAAGAAATAAAACCGCTTTCTCTTATATTCTTTTAGAAAACATATTGCTAAAAGATATAAAAATTGATAGAATAAGGATTGTCTAAAAAATTTTAAGGAGAATCTATCAAATGGATTTCACATGGGCAATTAAATATGCCACTGAATTTTTGGGAACTGCTATTTTGATCATTCTTGGAAATGGTGCAGTTGCCAACGTTGAACTTAAAGGTACGAAAGGTCACCAAAGTGGCTGGATCGTTATCGCTGTTGGTTATGGTATGGGGGTTATGATTCCAGCCTTGATGTTTGGTAACGTATCTGGTAACCACATTAACCCAGCCTTCACTCTTGGACTTGCGATCAGCGGTCTCTTCCCTTGGGCACAAGTTGCACCTTATATCATCGCACAAGTTTTGGGTGCTATCTTTGGTCAAGCCTTGGTTGTGGCAACACACCGCCCATACTACTTGAAAACTGAAAATCCAAACAACATCTTGGGTACTTTCTCAACAATTTCAAGTTTGGATAATGGTACAAAAGAATCACATTTTGCAGCAACTGTTAATGGTTTTGTAAATGAGTTTGTTGGTTCATTTGTTCTTTTCTTTGCAGCCCTTGGTATGACTAAAAACTTCTTTGGTGCTGAACTAGTATCAAAAGCACAAGCGGCTATTAATGCTCAAGTTGCACAAGCAACTACTCAAGGTCAAACCATTCCTCAAGAACAAGTAACAGCAGCACTTGACCAAGCTAAAGAACAAGTAGCACCATTTATGACATCTGGTCTTGGAATTGCTCACTTGGCACTTGGATTCCTTGTTATGGCTTTGGTAACATCACTTGGTGGACCTACAGGGCCTGCCTTGAACCCAGCCCGTGACTTGGGACCACGTCTCCTTCATGCTTTCCTTCCAAAATCAGTTCTTGGTGAGCACAAAGGCGATTCAAAATGGTGGTACTCTTGGGTACCAGTAGTAGCACCGATTGCAGCAGCAATTGCGGCAGTAGCTATCTTCAAATTCCTTTACCTATAAGAAATTGAAACCGAGGAAATCCTCGGTTTTTTAGATGAAATTTTACGAAAAAAAGGTAAATCTGAGCATAATTTCTTGTAAAAAATTCTAAAATCCTTTAAAATAAAAGAGTTGGAGGAATTTATGAATGTAAATCAGATTGTACGGATTATTCCTACTTTAAAAGTTAATAATAGAAAATTAAATGAAACATTTTATATAGAAACCCTTGGCATGAAGGCCTTGTTAGAAGAGTCAGCCTTTCTGTCACTAGGTGATCAAACAGGTCTAGAAAAGCTGGTTTTAGAAGAAGCTCCAAGTATGCGCACTCGTAAGGTAGAGGGAAGAAAAAAACTAGCTAGATTGATTGTCAAAGTGGAAAATCCCTTAGAAATTGAAGGACTCTTATCTAAAACAGATTCGATTCATCAATTATATAAAGGTCAAAACGGCTACGCTTTTGAAATTTACTCTCCAGAAGATGATTTGGTTTTGATTCATGCGGAAGATGACAGAGAAAATCTAGTAGAAGTAGGAGAAAAACCTGAATTTCAAACAGATTTGGAATCAATTTCTTTGAGTAAATTTGAGATCTCTATGGAATTACACCTCCCAACGGATGTAGATAGTGTCTTGGAACTATCTGAAATTGGGGAATCCCTTGATTTTATTCCAGCTCAGGGGCAGGATTTGACTGTGGACAATACGGTTACTTGGGACTTATCTATGCTCAAGTTCTTGGTCAATGAACTAGATATAGCAAGTCTTCACCAGAAGTTTGAGTCTACCGAATATTTTATTCCTAAGTCTGAAAAATTCTTCCTTGGTAAAGATAGAAATAATGTTGAATTGTGGTTTGAAGAAGTATGAAGTGGACCAAGATTATTAAAAAAATAGAAGAACAAATCGAGGCAGGGATTTATCCCGGAGCCTCTTTTGCGTATTTTAAGGACAATCAATGGACGGAGGTCTATTTAGGCCAGAGTGACCCAGAGCATGGCTTGCAGACTGAGGCAGGTCTAGTTTATGACCTAGCCAGTGTCAGCAAGGTTGTTGGGGTAGGTACTGTTTTTACCTTCTTGTGGGAAAGAAGTCAATTAGATATTGACATACCAGTAACCGATTTTTTAGCTGAGAGTGATTATCCAGATATTACTATTCGTCAGCTCTTAACTCATGCTACAGACCTTGATCCTTTTATTCCCAATCGTGATCTTTTAACAGCACCTGAATTAAAGGAAGCGATGTTTCATCTCAATAGACGAAATCAGCCAGCCTTTCTTTATTCGGATGTCCATTTTTTGCTGTTAGGTTTTATTTTGGAAAGAATCTTTGATAAGGATTTGGATGAGATTTTACAGGAGCAAGTCTGGAAACCTTGGGGAATGACGGAAACCCAATTTGGACCTGTTGAGCTTGCTGTTCCAACAGTCAGAGGTGTAGAGGCAGGTCTGGTACATGATCCCAAGGCTCGCCTCCTGGGCAGACATGCAGGTAGTGCTGGTTTGTTTTCGACTGTAAAGGATTTACAAATCTTTTTAGAACACTATTTAGCAGATGATTTTGCAAGAGATTTGAGTCAAAATTTTTCTCCTTTGGATGACAAGGAACGTTCTTTAGCATGGAATTTGGATGGAGATTGGCTAGACCATACGGGCTATACAGGTACCTTTATCATGTGGAATCGTCAGAAGCAAGAAGCGGCTATTTTCCTATCGAATCGTACCTATGAAAAGGATGAGAGGGCTCAATGGATTGTAGACCGTAATCAAGTGATGGACTTGATTCGCAAAGAAGAGTAAGGAGAGACATGTCAAATAGTTTAAAAGGGACTTTATTAACAGTTGTGGCTGGGATTGCTTGGGGCTTGTCAGGAACGAGTGGCCAATACCTGATGGCACACGGAATTTCGGCTCTGATTTTGACCAACTTGCGTCTTTTAATCGCTGGTGGAATTCTCATGCTCTTGGCTTATGCTACTGCAAAAGATAGAATGCTGGCCTTTTTAAATGATAGAAAGAGTTTGCTGTCTCTTCTCATTTTTGCTCTAATTGGTCTCTTCCTCAATCAATTTGCCTATCTAACTGCTATTCAGGAGACCAATGCAGGAACCGCGACGGTGCTTCAGTATGTTTGTCCTGTTGGGATTTTAATTTATAGCTGTATCAAGGATAAGGTGGCGCCGACACTGGGAGAGATTGTTTCTATCATATTAGCCATCGGAGGAACCTTCCTGATCGCAACACATGGGCAGTTGGACCAGTTATCTATGACACCTGCAGGTCTGTTCTGGGGCCTCTTTTCTGCTCTGACTTACGCCCTGTATATCATTTTGCCCATAACCTTGATTAAGAAGTGGGGTAGCAGTTTGGTCATTGGTGTGGGAATGGTCATAGCTGGTTTGGTCGCCCTTCCTTTTACAGGGGTTCTACAGGCCAATATACCGACTAGTCTTGATTTTCTCCTTGCTTTTGCGGGCATTATCCTTATCGGGACTGTCTTTGCCTATACAGCGTTCTTAAAAGGAGCCAGTCTGATTGGACCAGTTAAGTCAAGTTTGTTGGCTTCAATTGAGCCAATCTCGGCGGTTTTCTTTGCCTTCCTAATTATGAATGAACAATTTTATCCTATTGATTTTCTTGGCATGGCAATGATATTGTTTGCTGTAACTCTGATTTCTTTGAAAGATTTACTCTTAGAGAAATAAAAAAGACTCTTTGTCCGTGACAGAGAGTTTTTGCGTAGTATTTTATACTCAATGAAAATCAAAGAGCAAACTAGGAAACTAGCCACAGGCTGTACTTGAGTACGGCAAGGCGACGTTGACGCGGTTTGAAGAGATTTTCGAAGAGTATTAATTGTTTTCAAGATAAAATTCAAAGCGTTCGCCTACATATTGACTTTTTACGTATTCAAAAGCAGTACCATCTTCTAGGTAGGAAACCTGAGTTAAACCAAGAATAGCATGTCCTTTTTCAACTTCCAAATAGTGGGCAATTTTTTCCTTGGCGAGACGAGCATAAATTAGTCTGCTGTGATTTGCCGATACGGTAGCCATGTTTTTGTAGGGTTTGGAAGAAATGACTGGTGATTTCTTCTTTCTTAAAATCTTTAATGAATTTTTCAGGAATAGAAGCAACTTCATAAACCAGAGGGACTTGGTCGGCATAGCGAACACGTTCCATTCGGATAATATTTTCCGTTGGAGAAATTCCTAACTTAGCAACTTCCTGCTCATTGGGAATGGTTTTTCTGTAGGAAATGAGTTGGCTAGAGGGGACTTTACCTTGGGACTTAACAATTTCAGTAAAACTGGTTGTCCCTCGCATCTTTTCTTGTACCCGAGTACTGGAAACAAAGGTGCCACTTCCAACTCTGCGCTCCAGAACGCCTTCTTCGACCAAGAGGGAAATTGCTTGGCGGAGGGTCATACGACTGACCTCGAACTGCTCTGCTAAATCTCGTTCACTAGGGAGTCTCTCCCCAATAGCCCAACGGTGCTCGTCAATATCCTTTTTTATCTGATCATGGATTTTCATATAAGCTGGTAGCATATTTTCACTTCATTTCTATCTTTTCTCTATTGTACCCCAATAAACTAGAAAAAGTCAATCTTCGCCTTGTTTAGTTGGTAATTCGCCCTTATTTGTGATAGAATATTGAAAAAAGATATTTCTTTTGAGAAAGGAAAAAGATGAGCAACATTTCAACTGATTTGCAAGATGTCGAAAAAATCATCGTATTGGACTATGGTAGTCAATACAACCAGCTGATTTCACGCCGTATCCGTGAGATTGGTGTTTTTTCAGAGCTAAAGAGTCATAAAATTTCAGCTGCTGAAGTTCGTGAAATCAACCCTGTAGGAATCATCCTTTCAGGTGGTCCAAACTCTGTATATGAAGATGGTTCATTCGATATTGACCCAGAAATCTTCGAACTCGGAATTCCTATTTTGGGAATTTGTTACGGTATGCAGTTATTGACCCATAAACTTGGAGGAAAAGTTGTTCCTGCAGGTGACGCTGGAAATCGTGAATATGGTCAATCAACCCTAACTCACACACCATCAGCTCTTTTTGAATCAACACCTGATGAGCAGACTGTTTTGATGAGCCATGGTGATGCAGTTACTGAGATTCCTGCCGACTTTGTTCGTACAGGTACATCAGCTGATTGCCCATACGCAGCCATCGAAAACCCAGATAAACACATTTACGGTATCCAATTCCACCCAGAAGTTCGTCATTCTGTATACGGAAATGATATCCTTCGTAACTTTGCTCTTAACATTTGTAAGGCTAAAGGCGATTGGTCAATGGATAACTTCATTGATATGCAGATTCAAAAAATTCGTGAAACTGTTGGTGATAAACGTGTCCTTCTTGGCCTTTCAGGTGGGGTTGACTCATCTGTCGTTGGGGTTCTTCTCCAAAAAGCGATTGGCGATCAATTGATCTGTATCTTCGTAGACCACGGTCTTCTTCGTAAAGGAGAAGCGGATCAAGTTATGGAAATGCTTGGTGGTAAGTTTGGTTTGAATATCGTCAAAGCAGACGCTGCTAAACGTTTCCTTGATAAACTTGCTGGCGTTTCTGACCCTGAGCAAAAACGTAAAATCATCGGTAACGAATTTGTGTATGTCTTTGATGACGAAGCAAGTAAGCTCAAAGATGTGAAATTCCTTGCTCAAGGTACCTTATACACAGACGTTATCGAGTCTGGTACGGATACAGCTCAAACTATCAAGTCACACCACAACGTGGGTGGTCTTCCAGAAGACATGCAGTTTGAATTGATTGAACCACTCAACACTCTCTATAAAGATGAAGTTCGTGCCCTTGGTACAGAGCTTGGTATGCCAGACCATATCGTATGGCGCCAACCATTTCCAGGACCAGGACTTGCTATCCGTGTCATGGGTGAAATCACTGAAGAGAAACTAGAAACCGTTCGTGAATCAGACGCTATCCTTCGTGAGGAAATTGCTAAAGCAGGTCTTGACCGCGATATCTGGCAATACTTCACAGTGAACACAGGCGTTCGTTCAGTCGGTGTTATGGGTGACGGTCGTACATATGACTACACGATTGCAATCCGTGCTATCACCTCTATCGATGGTATGACTGCTGATTTTGCTAAGATTCCATGGGAAGTACTTCAAAAAATCTCAGTACGTATCGTAAATGAAGTGGATCATGTTAACCGTATCGTCTACGATATTACAAGTAAACCACCTGCAACCGTTGAGTGGGAGTAGTCATCTAAGGACTAATTTATGTAGTTTAACGAGCCAGTATCTTTGGATACTGGTTTTTTACTATATCTGGATTTTTGATTACTTGTTAAAACTGGGTGAATTTTCGATAGTTTATCAGCCATTATGAAAATCAAAGAGCAAGCTAGGAAGGCAGCAGAAGTTTGCTCAAAGCACTACTTTAAGGTTGTAGATAAGACTGACGAATATATAATCCAAGGTGAAGCTGACCTGGTTTGAAGAGATTTTCAAAGAGTATTAAAAGATTAGAATTGTCAAAACAATCTGTCTAGGCTTGATTTTATCGCTTATTTACTATAAAATGAGAAGGAAAAACGTCAAACTTTTATATTGCAAATAGGAGAAAACATGACAAAAACATTAAAACGTCCTGAGGTTTTATCACCTGCAGGGACTTTAGAGAAGCTAAAAGTAGCTGTTCAGTATGGTGCAGATGCTGTCTTTATCGGTGGTCAGGCCTATGGTCTTCGTAGCCGTGCAGGAAACTTTACCTTTGAACAGATGGAAGAAGGTGTCCAGTTTGCGGCCAAGTATGGTGCTAAGGTTTATGTGGCTGCCAACATGGTTATGCACGAAGGAAATGAAGCTGGTGCTGGTGAGTGGTTCCGTAAACTGCGTGATATCGGGATTGCAGCAGTTATCGTATCTGACCCAGCCTTGATTATGATTGCAGCGACTGAAGCACCAGGTCTTGAAATCCACCTCTCTACCCAAGCAAGTGCCACTAACTATGAAACCCTTGAGTTCTGGAAAGAACTGGGCTTAACTCGTGTCGTTTTGGCGCGTGAGGTTTCGATGGAAGAATTAGCTGAAATTCGCAAACGTACAGATGTTGAGATTGAAGCCTTTGTCCACGGAGCCATGTGTATTTCTTACTCTGGTCGTTGTACTCTTTCAAACCATATGAGTATGCGTGATGCCAACCGTGGTGGTTGTTCACAGTCTTGTCGCTGGAAATACGATCTTTACGACATGCCATTTGGTCAAGAACGTAAGAGCCTTAAAGGTGAAATTCCAGAAGAATTTTCGATGTCTGCCGTTGATATGTCTATGATTGACCATATCCCAGATATGATTGAAAACGGTGTGGACAGTCTAAAAATCGAAGGACGTATGAAGTCTATTCACTATGTTTCAACTGTAACCAACTGCTACAAGGCGGCTGTTGATGCTTATCTAGAGAGTCCAGAGAAGTTTGAAGCTATCAAGCAAGACTTGATTGATGAGATGTGGAAGGTTGCCCAACGTGAATTAGCAACAGGTTTCTACTACGGTACACCATCGGAAAATGAGCAGTTGTTTGGTGCTCGTCGTAAAATTCCTGAGTATAAGTTTGTTGCTGAAGTGGTTTCTTATGATGATGCGACACAAACAGCAACTATTCGTCAACGGAACGTTATTAACGAAGGAGACCAAGTTGAGTTTTATGGCCCAGGTTTCCGTCATTTTGAAACGTATATCGAAAATTTACATGATGCCAAAGGCAATAAAATAGACCGCGCTCCAAATCCAATGGAACTCTTGACAATCAAAGTCCCACAACCTGTTCAAGCTGGAGACATGGTTCGAGCTCTTAAAGAAGGTCTCATCAATCTTTATAAGGAAGATGGAACTAGCGTCACAGTGCGTGCTTAATAAACATGTAGGAGACGAAAGCTTTCTAGTTGCTTTCCCTTTAATCCTACTTACTAAAGAACCTTAGGTTAAAGAAAATATATTAATTTCCATCCGAGATTTCATCTCGGATTTTTTCATTATTTTTCAGAAAGGTCTAGATAATGGACGGATTTATTACAAGTTTTTTCCAAAGTTTTCTATATAATAGACTCAAAAATAGTAAAATTGTAAATAATTTCCGTTAAGCGCTTTCAATGTTGGTAAAAAGTTGACAAATCCAATTTTTAGGACTAAACTAAGTAAGTAAATTTTAATTAAAAGGAGAATTCGTCATGAATTTAACATTTTTCGGTCTATGTCTTGCCTGTATGGGTGTATCTCTTGGTGAAGGTATGTTGATGAACGGTTTGTTGAAATCAGTTGCTCGCCAACCAGATATCATCTCAGAACTACGTAGTTTGATGATCCTAGGGGTTGCCTTTATTGAAGGTACTTTCTTCGTTACTCTTGTCTTTTCATTTATCATCAAATAAAAGAAGTATAAATTGAAAAAGGGAGGATTTTAGATGGAAGAAAGTATTAATCCAACCATCAATATTGGTCCTGTTACCTTTAATTTAACCATAGTAGTTTTGACTTTGTTGACTGTAGCACTTATTTTTGGCTTTATTTATTGGGCAACTCGAAATATGACTTTGAGACCCACAGGAAAACAAAATGTATTAGAGTATTTATTTGATTTTGTTGTTGGATTTACAAAATCAAACCTTGGTCCAATGATAAAGGATTATTCTCTCTTTTATTTCTGTTTATTCCTATTTATGGCCATTGCAAATAATATTGGCTTAATGGCTAGAATTCAGACTACAGATGGTGTAAATCTTTGGACCTCACCAACAGCAAATTTGTCATTTGACTTGGTCTTGTCTTTTACAATTATCTTAATGACACACGTAGAAGGAATTCGTCGTCGTGGAATCAAAAAGTATTTAAAAGCATTTGTAACACCAGGTTTTATGACACCAATGAATCTCTTGGAAGAAGTTACCAATCTCCTTTCACTTGCATTGCGGGTATTTGGTAATATCTTTGCAGGGGAAGTGATGGCAAGTATGTTAGTCCTACTTTCTCATCAGGCCTTCTATTGGTATCCTATTGCTTTTGGAACAAATCTAATCTGGACTGCATTTTCTGTTTTTATTTCTTGTGTACAAGCATATGTATTTACATTGTTATCTTCAATGTACCTAGGAAATAAAATTAATGATGAAGAATAGAAAGGAGTAGTTTATGAATGTAACAGTAGGTGAATTACTTGGTGATTTTATACTAATCGCTGGTTCCTTTATTCTCTTGCTAGTCTTGGTTAAGAAATATGCTTGGTCAAATTTGACTAGTATTTTCGAACAAAGAGCAGAAAAAATTGCAGCAGATATTGACGGAGCTGAACAAGCACGTCAAAAAGCAGAAGTATTGGCTCAAAAACGCGAAGATGAATTGGCTGGTAGCCGTAAAGAAGCTAAGACAATCATTGAGAATGCGAAAGAAACAGCTGAGAAAAGCAAAGCTAGTATTTTAGCAGATGCTAAGCTAGAAGCAGGACGCTTGAAAGAAAAAGCGAACCAAGAAATTGCTCAAAATAAAGCTGAAGCTTTACAAAGCGTTAAGGGTGAGGTAGCAGATTTGACAATCAGCCTGGCTGGTAAAATCATCTCACAAAACCTTGACGGTCATGCCCATAAAGAACTCATTGATCAGTATATCGATCAGTTAGGAGAAGCTTAATGGACAAGAAAACAGTAAAGGTAATTGAAAAATACAGCATGCCTTTTGTCCAATTGGTTTTAGAAAAAGGAGAAGAAGACCGTATCTTTTCAGACTTAGCTCAAATCAAGCAAGTTGCTGAAGAAACAGGTTTACCTTCTTTTTTAAAAAAAGTGGCAGTAGACGAGTCTGATAAGGAAAAAACAATTGCTTTCTTCCAAGACTCTGTGTCACCTTTATTGCAAAACTTTATCCAGGTTCTTATCTACAATCACAGAGCAAATCTTTTTTATGATATTCTTGTAGATTGCTTGAACCGACTTGAAAAAGAAACAAATCGATTTGAAGTGACGATTACGTCAGCTCATCCTTTAACTGATGAACAGAAGAGTCGCTTGCTCCCTTTGATTGAGAAAAAAATGTCTCTTAAAGTAAGGAGTGTAAAAGAACAAATCGATGAAAGTCTTATTGGTGGTTTTGTCATTTTTGCCAATCACAAGACAATTGATGTGAGTATTAAACAACAACTTAAAGTTGTTAAAGAAAATTTGAAATAGAAAGTGGTGTTCTTTTGGCAATTAACGCACAAGAAATCAGCGCTTTAATTAAGCAACAAATTGAAAATTTCAAACCCAATTTTGATGTGACTGAAACAGGTGTTGTAACCTATATCGGGGACGGTATCGCGCGTGCTCACGGACTTGAAAATGCCATGAGTGGAGAGTTGTTGATTTTTGAAAACGGCTCTTATGGTATGGCTCAAAACTTGGAGTCAACAGATGTTGGTATTATCATCCTAGGTGACTTTACAGATATCCGTGAAGGCGATACAATCCGCCGTACAGGGAAAATCATGGAAGTCCCAGTAGGTGAAAGTCTGATTGGACGTGTTGTGGATCCGCTTGGTCGTCCAGTTGATGGTCTTGGAGAAATCCACACTGATAAAACTCGTCCAGTAGAAGCGCCAGCTCCTGGTGTTATGCAACGTAAGTCTGTATCAGAACCATTGCAAACTGGTTTGAAAGCTATCGACGCCCTTGTACCGATTGGTCGTGGTCAACGTGAGTTGATTATCGGTGACCGTCAGACAGGGAAAACAACCATTGCAATTGATACAATCTTGAACCAAAAAGGTCAAGATATGATCTGTATCTATGTTGCGATTGGACAAAAAGAATCAACAGTTCGTACGCAAGTAGAAACACTACGTCAGTACGGTGCCTTGGACTACACAATCGTTGTGACTGCCTCTGCTTCACAACCATCTCCATTGCTTTTCCTAGCTCCTTATGCTGGGGTTGCCATGGCGGAAGAATTTATGTACCAAGGGAAACATGTTTTGATCGTTTATGATGATTTATCAAAACAAGCGGTAGCTTATCGTGAACTCTCTCTCTTGCTTCGTCGTCCTCCAGGTCGTGAAGCTTTCCCAGGGGATGTTTTCTACCTTCACAGCCGTTTGCTTGAGCGCTCAGCTAAAGTTTCTGATGAACTTGGTGGTGGATCTATTACAGCCCTACCGTTTATCGAGACACAAGCAGGAGATATCTCTGCCTATATCGCAACCAACGTGATTTCAATCACTGATGGACAAATCTTCCTTGGTGATGGTCTCTTCAATGCAGGTATTCGTCCAGCCATCGATGCGGGTTCTTCTGTATCGCGTGTAGGTGGTTCTGCACAAATCAAAGCCATGAAGAAGGTTGCTGGTACACTTCGTATCGACCTTGCTTCATACCGTGAGTTGGAAGCCTTCACTAAGTTTGGTTCTGACTTAGATGCGGCGACACAGGCTAAGTTGAACCGTGGACGTCGTACAGTGGAAGTTTTGAAACAACCTGTTCACAAACCATTACCTGTTGAGAAACAAGTAACCATTCTCTATGCTTTGACACATGGTTTCTTGGATACTGTTCCAGTAGATGATATTGTTCGTTTCGAGGAAGAGTTCCATGCCTTCTTTGACGCTCAACATCCAGAGATTTTAGAAACCATTCGTGATACAAAAGACTTGCCAGAAGAAGCAGTCTTGGATGCTGCGATTACAGAGTTTCTCAATCAAACCAGCTTCCAATAAGAATAGAGGTGTCAGATGGCAGTATCTCTAAATGATATTAAAACAAAAATCGCCTCAACAAAAAATACGAGTCAAATCACTAATGCCATGCAGATGGTATCAGCTGCTAAGCTAGGTCGTTCTGAAGAAGCTGCTCGCAATTTCCAAGTTTATGCTCAGAAAGTTCGTAAACTTTTGACGGATATTCTTCATGGGAATGGAGCTGGTAGTTCAACCAATCCGATGTTGATTAGCCGTCCAGTTAAGAAGACAGGCTATATCGTCATTACATCAGACCGAGGTTTGGTTGGAGGTTATAATTCTTCTATTCTGAAAGCCGTTATGGAGCTGAAAGAAGAATACCATCCAGACGGTAAAGGTTTTGAAATGATCTGTATTGGTGGAATGGGAGCTGATTTCTTTAAAGCTCGTGGTATTCAACCACTTTATGAACTACGTGGCTTGGCAGATCAACCAAGCTTTGATGAAGTTCGTAAGATTATTTCAAAAACTGTTGAAATGTACCAAAATGAACTTTTTGATGAACTCTATGTCTGCTATAACCACCATGTCAATACGCTAACCAGTCAAATGCGTGTGGAACAAATGCTTCCAATTGTTGACTTGGATCCAAATGAAGCAGATGACAGTTACAGCTTGACCTTTGAATTGGAAACTAGCCGAGAAGAAATTTTGGAGCAGTTGTTGCCTCAGTTTGCAGAAAGTATGATTTATGGTGCTATTATCGACGCTAAGACAGCCGAAAATGCTGCGGGTATGACAGCCATGCAAACAGCGACAGATAATGCTAAGAAAGTCATTAATGATTTGACAATTCAGTATAACCGTGCCAGACAGGCGGCGATTACACAAGAAATTACAGAAATCGTAGCAGGAGCTAGTGCCCTAGAATAGGCACTAGTCCAGCTCGTATGAAAATGAACTTAGGACCTAGTTAAGCTAGGGACCGACAGTATCTTATATAGAATAGGAGAAGGAGATGAGTTCAGGTAAAATTGCTCAGGTTATCGGTCCCGTTGTAGACGTCTTGTTTGCAGCAGGGGAAAAACTTCCTGAGATTAACAATGCACTTGTCGTCTACAAAAATGACGAAAGAAAAACAAAAATCGTCCTTGAAGTAGCCTTGGAGTTGGGAGATGGTATGGTCCGTACTATCGCCATGGAATCAACAGATGGTTTGACTCGTGGAATGGAAGTATTGGACACAGGTCGTCCAATCTCTGTACCAGTAGGTAAAGAAACTTTGGGACGTGTCTTCAATGTTTTGGGAGATACCATTGACTTGGAAGCTCCTTTTACAGAAGATGCAGAGCGTCAGCCAATTCATAAAAAAGCTCCAACTTTTGATGAGTTGTCTACCTCTTCTGAAATCCTTGAAACAGGGATTAAGGTTATCGACCTTCTTGCCCCTTACCTAAAAGGTGGTAAGGTTGGACTTTTCGGTGGTGCCGGGGTTGGTAAAACCGTCTTAATCCAAGAATTGATTCACAACATTGCCCAAGAACACGGTGGTATTTCAGTATTTACCGGTGTTGGGGAACGTACTCGTGAGGGGAATGACCTTTACTGGGAAATGAAAGAATCAGGCGTTATCGAGAAAACAGCCATGGTATTTGGTCAGATGAATGAGCCACCAGGAGCACGTATGCGTGTTGCCCTTACTGGTTTGACAATCGCTGAATACTTCCGTGATGTGGAAGGCCAAGACGTGCTTCTCTTTATCGATAATATCTTCCGTTTCACTCAGGCTGGTTCAGAAGTATCTGCCCTTTTGGGTCGTATGCCATCAGCCGTTGGTTACCAACCAACACTTGCTACAGAAATGGGTCAATTGCAAGAGCGTATCACATCAACTAAAAAGGGTTCTGTAACCTCTATCCAGGCTATCTATGTGCCAGCGGATGACTATACTGACCCAGCACCAGCAACAGCCTTCGCTCACTTGGATTCTACAACAAACTTGGAACGTAAGTTGGTACAATTGGGTATCTACCCAGCCGTAGATCCACTTGCTTCAAGCTCACGTGCCTTGGCACCTGAAATTGTTGGAGAAGAGCACTACGCAGTTGCTGCAGAAGTTAAACGTGTTCTTCAACGCTACCATGAGTTGCAAGATATCATTGCTATCCTTGGTATGGATGAGCTTTCTGATGAAGAAAAGACCTTGGTTGCTCGTGCCCGTCGTATCCAGTTCTTCTTGTCACAAAACTTCAACGTTGCGGAACAATTTACTGGTCAGGCAGGTTCTTATGTTCCAGTTGCTGAAACTGTTCGTGGCTTTAAGGAAATCCTTGATGGTAAACATGACCACTTGCCAGAAGATGCCTTCCGTGGCGTAGGTTCTATCGAAGATGTGATTGCCAAAGCTGAAAAAATGGGATTTTAAGAGGTGATCTATGGCTCAGTTAACTGTCCAGATCGTGACACCAGATGGTCTCGTCTATGATCACCATGCCAGCTATGTATCGGTTCGAACTCTGGATGGTGAGATGGGGATCTTGCCACGACATGAAAATATGATTGCGGTTTTAGCAGTTGATGAAGTAAAGGTAAAACGTATTGATGATGAAGATCACGTGAACTGGATTGCAGTAAACGGAGGCGTTATTGAAATTGCCAATAATACCATCACAATCGTTGCGGATTCTGCAGAACGTGCTCGTGATATCGATATCAGTCGTGCAGAACGTGCCAAACTTCGAGCAGAGCGTGAAATTGAAGAAGCACAAGACAAACACTTGATTGACCAAGAACGTCGTGCTAAGATTGCTTTGCAACGTGCCATTAACCGTATTAATGTCGGAAATAGACTATAAGAAAAAAATGAACTTGAGTTACCAAGTTCATTTTTTATGTTTTCTTAAGGGGCAAAACTGATGCAGACTGCTTCTGGGACATGGAAGTCGTTAGATAGTTCTGCTAGACGACCAGTTTCAGGATTGCGTTTAAAGACGGTTGCATTGTCAGAGTCTTGATGGACAGCAATGACAAATTCTTGGTCTGGTGTCAAATCAAAATCACGTGGAGTCTGACCATGTGTCGGAACGATTTCTAATAACTCTAAGCTACCGTCCGCAAGAATTGTATATACTGCGATAGAATCATGACCACGGTTAGAGGCGTAGAGGTATTTACCATCTTTAGAGAGACGAATGGCAGCAGTACCATTAAAGCCTTCATAACCGTCTGGTAGAGTTGAAATGACTTGCATGCGTTCAAATTCGCCAACACCATCGTAGATTAGAACCTCGATAGTGCTATTGAGTTCACAAATGAGATAAGCGATTTTATAATGGTTATGGAAAATAATATGGCGTGAGCCTGCTCCTGGCTGGCTATGATAGGTATAGAGCTTAGATAATTTTCCTTCTGAATCAAAATCATAAGTGATAACTTGGTCTGTTCCCAAGTCGCAGGTCACTAGATAGTGGTCAGGTGTTAAATCTGTATAGTGAACATGTGGAGAAGCTTGATTTTCATGTGGACCTTGGCCACTGTGTTGATCAATATCACTAAGTACAAGACGACCATCTTCCTGACGTTTATAAACAAGGACCTGTCCCTTGTGGTAGTTTGCCGCGTAAACCAAATCACGCTCTTCATCAACGGCAACATAACAGTGGGGGGCTCCCTCTTCAACGACGTGATTTAATAAGTTACCATTAGTTTGATATGCTGCAATTCCACCCTTATCGTCTTGACTACCAACAGTGTATAAATGTTGGTGCTGGTCAAAGGCAAGGTAGGTTGGACTTGGCTCAGTAGCAAAAAGTTCTAGATTTGAAAGCTGACCAGTTTCTGTATCAAAGTCTGCCTTGTAAATCCCTTGGGAAGTCCGACGTGTATAAGTTCCAAAATAAACAGTTTTTTTCATAACTTTACCTCTATACAAAAGATAAGACTATTATATCACAAAAATGGAAGTATAAAGAAATCAAGATTAGCAAGAGCTTTACCTAATTCTTTTGATGATAATATTAGAAATGTTTTCATTGATTTACTTAATAAAAGTGCTATAATAATCTTATACAAATTGCAAAGGAGTTTAACTATGAAAAAACGTGTTTTCTTAGCAGCAGGAGTTGCTGTACTCTCGGCAGCAGTGCTAGTAGCGTGTTCATCTGGTAATGGTAATAAAGAAGCAACTAAACAAGCAACTAAACCAGTTACTTATGCCTATGTATTCTCATTAGATCCTGTTACTTTGGATTATACAGTTTCTGGTAATGTCAGCACTAAACAGATTACAGGTAATGTTATTGATGGATTATTAGAAAATGACCAATATGGGAATCTGGTCCCATCAGTTGCAGAAGATTGGACTGTTTCCAAAGATGGTTTGACCTATACCTATAAAATCCGTCAGGGTGTCAAGTGGTATACCAATGAGGGAGAGGAGTATGGTGAAGTTAAGGCTCAGGATTTTGTAACTGGTCTGAAGCATGCAGCTGATAAGAAATCACAGGCTCTCTATTTGGTACAGGATTCTATCAAAGGATTGGATGACTATGTAAATGGGAAAACAACAGATTTCTCAACCGTAGGCGTGAAAGCAACAGATGATTATACTGTAGTCTATACTTTGAATCATCCAGAATCTTTCTGGAATTCAAAAACAACAATGGGAGTCCTTGCACCAGTTAATGAAGACTTTTTAGCTTCTAAAGGAGATGACTTTGGTAAACCAACGGATGTAACGAGCATTCTATACAATGGGCCTTATCTCCTCAAAGGTCTTACATCTAAGTCTTCTATCGAAATGACCAAAAATCAAAACTACTGGGATAAACAAAATGTCTTTATTGATGATATCAAATTATCCTTCTTTGATGGTCAAGATGCAGACTCTCTAGGACGCGGTTTTGATGAGGGACACTATCCAGCTGCACCACTCTTTAAAAACTCTGCTAACTATGAACGTCTAAAAGAAAAATACAAGGATGATATTGTGTATGGTCAACAGCGTGGAGGAGTTTTTTATATCTCAACCAATATCGACCGTGTAAATTACAATCACACTGCTAAAACAAGTGATGCAGAAAAAACTTCTACTAAGAAAGCCTTGTTAAACAAAGATTTCCGTCAAGCCTTGGCTTTTGCGGTAGATCGTAAAGCAGGGATCTCTCAAGTATTTGGTGATGAAGTAGGACCTCGTAAGTTACGGACAAGTTTCACTCCTCCAACATTTGTTCAAGTAGGAGATCAAACATTTGGTCAAGTTACTAAGACAGAATTGGATAAATTGGATAATGTCTGGAAAGATGTCAGTCTTGATGATGCCCAAGATTCACTACATAGTGTAGATAAAGCCAAAGCTAAGTTTGAAGCTGCTAAGAAAACCCTTCAAGCTGAAGGAGTACAGTTCCCAATTCATTTAGATTTGCCAATTTCTTCATCAAATCCAGATTTTATTCGTCAGGTTCAGTCTTATAAACAATCCATTGAGGAAGCCTTAGGCTCTGACAATGTAGTTGTTGATATTCAACAAGTTTCTGATGACGAATTGGGAAGTATGACTACTCTAGCTACTTCCAATGCAAATACTGACTGGGATATTAATGCAGTCAGTGGTTGGACTCCAGACTTTGCAGATCCATCGACTTATCTAGATGTATTTGATCCAACTTCAGGTCCAAGTCTCCTAAGTGCTCTTGGTGTGGCACCAGGAACAGACAATCCAGTTATTAAAACAGTTGGATTGGATAAATACAAAGAATTGATTGATGATGCAAATAGTGAGAAAACAGACCTTCAAAAACGTTATTCCAAATATTCTAAGGCTCAAGCTTGGTTGTCAGATAGTGCACTTGTTATTCCAGTATACTCTGATGGTGCTCAAATGCTAGTGACGAAAATGGTTCCTGGCAGTGGTGCCGGTGGCTGGGTAGGTGACAAGACTAGTGAAAATAGCTACAAGTATCTGAAAATCCAAGATAAGATTGTCACTACTAAAGAAATGGATGAGTTCCGCAAGAAATTTGCTGATGAAAAAGCCAAATCCAATGCTGATTATCAGAAGAACTTAGACCGTCATATTCAAGACTAATCGAATCTCCTCTTTTGAGGAGATTTTTTATGTTGCTGTCTCCATGTAAGCACTTTAAAAAAGAGTTATTTTGATTTAAAAATGGTATAATGAGAGAACAATAGAAAGGAAGTATTTATGGAGCAAAAAGAGAAACATTTTAGCCTATCTTGGTTTTTCAAGTGGTTTTTGGATAATAAGGCCATTACGGTATTTTTGGTGACCTTATTATTGGGACTGAATCTTTTTATTTTAAGTAAGATTAGTTTTCTATTTTCACCTGTTTTAGACTTTTTGGCGGTCGTGATGTTGCCAGTCATTCTATCTGGTTTGCTATATTATTTATTAAATCCTATTGTTGATTGGATGGAGAAGCATAAGGTGAATCGTGTTATAGCTATCACTATTGTCTTTGTCATCATCGCTCTTTTTATCATTTGGGGCTTGGCAGTAGCTATTCCAAATCTGCAACGTCAAGTTTTAACATTTGCAAGAAATGTACCAATCTATCTTGAAGATGCTGACAGGGTTATTGATGATTTGGTAACCAAGCGTTTACCAGATGATTTCAGGCCTCAGTTAGAACAAGTTTTGACAAACTTCTCTAGTCAGGCTACAGTTTGGGCGAGCAAGGTTTCATCTCAGGCAGTCAACTGGGTGAGTGCATTTATTAGCGGCGCATCTCAAGTGATTGTTGCCTTGATTATCGTTCCTTTCATGCTCTTTTATCTCTTACGTGATGGGAAAGGCCTGCGTCACTATTTGACCCAATTCATGCCAACGAAATTGAAAGAACCTGTTGGACAAGTTTTATCAGATGTGAATCAGCAGTTGTCCAACTATGTTCGAGGGCAAGTGACAGTGGCTATTATTGTTGCGGTAATGTTTATGATCTTCTTCAAGATCATTGGTCTACGCTATGCGGTTACGCTGGGTGTTACTGCTGGTATTCTAAATCTGGTTCCTTATCTTGGTAGCTTCTTAGCCATGCTCCCTGCTCTAGTATTGGGTTTGATTGCTGGTCCAGTCATGCTTTTGAAAGTAGTGATTGTCTTTATCGTAGAACAAACTATTGAAGGCCGTTTTGTCTCTCCATTGATTTTGGGAAGTCAATTAAATATCCATCCCATTAATGTTCTCTTTGTCTTGTTAACTTCAGGATCCATGTTTGGTATCTGGGGAGTCTTGCTCGGTATTCCGGTTTATGCCTCTGCAAAGGTTGTGATTTCAGCGATTTTTGAATGGTATAAGGTAGTCAGTGGCCTATATGAACTAGAGGGAGAGGAAGCTAAGAGTGAACAATAGTCAACGGATGTTACAGGCTTTCGAAGAGCAAGATTTAGTTAAGGCAGAACATTATTTCGTCAAAGCTTTAGAAAATGATCCAAGTGACCTTCTGTATGAGTTAGCTACTTATCTTGAAGGAATTGGTTTTTATCCTCAGGCCAAGGAAATTTACCTGAAAATTGTAGAAAATTTTCCAGAGGTTAATCTCAATCTAGCAGCTATTGCTAGCGAGGATGGTCAAATTGAGGAAGCCTTTGCCTATCTAGAGGAAATCCAAGCTGACAGTGACTGGTATGTTTCGGCTTTGGCTCTTAAAGCAGACCTCTACCAGCTGGAAGGTTTGACAGATGTGGCGCGTGAGAAATTATTGGAGGCATTGACTTACTCAGAAGATCCTCTCTTGATATTGGGATTAGCAGAGTTGGATAGTGAGTTGGAAAATTACCAAGAAGCTATTCAAGGCTATGCCCAGTTAGATAATCGTACTATTTATGAGCAAACAGGCATTTCTACCTATCAACGAATTGGCTTTGCCTATGCCCAGTTGGGGAAATTTGAAACGGCTACAGAGTTTTTAGAAAAAGCCCTGGAGTTAGAATACGATGACCTAACAGCTTTTGAGTTGGCCAGTCTTTACTTTGATCAAGAAGAATATCAAAAAGCTGTTCTATACTTTAAGCAACTTGATACCATTTCACCTGATTTTGAAGGCTATGAGTATGGTTACAGTCAGGCCTTACATAAGGAACATCAAGTTCAAGAAGCCCTGCGTATCGCTAAGCAAGGCTTGGAGAAAAATCCTTTTGAAACACGACTTTTGTTAGCAGCTTCACAATTTTCTTATGAATTGCATGATGCTAGTGGAGCAGAGAACTACCTCCTTACTGCTAAAGAAGATGCTGAGGATACGGAAGAAATCTTACTCCGTCTAGCAACTATTTATCTGGAGCAGGAGCGTTATGAAGACATTCTAGACTTGCAAAGTGAGGAGCCAGAAAATCTTTTGACCAAGTGGATGATTGCTCGTTCCTATCAAGAAATGGACGATTTGGATTCTGCCTATGAGCATTACCAAGAATTAGTAGGAGATTTGAAGGACAATCCAGAGTTTCTGGAACACTATATCTATCTCTTGCGTGAACTGGGCTACTTTGAGGAAGCAAAAGTCAATGCCCAAGCTTACTTAAAACTAGTTCCAGATGATGTGCAAATGCAAGAACTGTATGAGAGATTGTAAGAATATATTTTTAAAAACTGTATCTAATCATTTTTGATAGATATAGTTTTTCTTTTTCAAAGAGAATTTTTTTACAAAAATTCTTGGTTGTTTTGTTTATTTATGCTATAATAGGAACAATTATTTTTAGGAGGTGCAGTATGTCTTATTTGTTTGAGATATTACCGAGTTTATTGAGCGGTGCAAGCATGACTTTGCAGGTTTTTGCACTGGTCTTGATTTTTTCTATTCCCTTGGGCGTTTTGATTGCCTTTGCCTTGCAAGTCCATTGGAAGCCCCTCCGTCATCTGATTAATATTTATATTTGGATTATGCGGGGAACACCCTTGCTCTTGCAATTAATCTTTATCTATTATGTGCTGCCAAGTATTGGGATTCGTTTGGACCGTCTTCCTGCGGCTATCATTGCCTTTGTGTTGAATTATGCGGCTTACTTTGCTGAAATCTTCCGTGGAGGGATTGATACCATTCCTAAAGGTCAATACGAGGCTGCTAAGGTCTTGAAATTCAGTCCTTTTGACACAGTACGCTATATTATCTTGCCCCAAGTGACCAAGATTGTTCTTCCTAGCGTATTTAACGAAGTCATGAGTTTGGTCAAGGATACTTCTCTGGTCTATGCTCTAGGCATTTCAGACCTTATCTTGGCGAGTCGAACAGCTGCAAACCGTGATGCTAGTCTGGTTCCAATGTTCTTAGCAGGAGCCATTTACTTGATTTTGATTGGGATTGTGACCATTCTTGCCAAAAAAGTTGAGAAGAAGTACAGTTACTATAGATAGGAGGCTGCCATGTTAGAATTACGAAATATCAATAAAGTCTTTGGTGAAAAGCAAATTTTATCCAATTTCAGTCTAAAAATTCCTGAAAAGCAAATCCTAGCTATCGTTGGGCCTTCTGGTGGAGGTAAGACAACCCTCTTACGTATGCTTGCGGGTCTTGAAACCATTGATTCAGGGCAAATCTTTTATAATGGAGAATCTTTAGAACTGGATGAACTAGAGAAGCGGAATTTACTGGGATTTGTATTCCAAGATTTTCAACTTTTTCCTCATTTATCCGTTCTAGACAATTTGACCTTATCGCCCGTAAAAACCATGAGAATGAAGCAAGAAGAGACTGAGAAGAAGGCGCGAGGGCTTTTGGAACAATTAGGACTGGCTGGTCATGCAGACGCCTATCCTTTCTCACTATCTGGTGGTCAAAAGCAGCGGGTAGCCTTAGCGCGTGCTATGATGATTGACCCAGAAATCATTGGCTACGATGAACCAACTTCTGCACTTGATCCAGAATTGCGCTTGGAAGTGGAAAAACTGATCTTGCAAAATAGGGAACTTGGGATGACGCAGATTGTGGTTACCCACGATTTACAATTCGCTGAAAATATCGCAGATCAGATTCTCAAGGTTGAGCCCAAGTAGGAGGTGCCAATGACTAATAAGAAAATTGCTTTAGTATTGGTTTCTCTCCTGACTCTTTTTTTAACAGCTTGTACTCAAAAGGCTAGTGATCCAAAGCAGGATAACTGGGATAAATATCAAGAGCAGGGGACCATTACTATTGGTTTTGACAATACCTTTGTACCCATGGGTTTTGAAGAAAAGAATGGCCAATATACAGGCTTTGATATTGACTTAGCACAAGCTGTCTCTGAAAAATTAGGTTTTAAGGTTCAATTTCAACCAATCGACTGGGATATGAAGGAGACGGAACTGCAAAATGGAACCATTGATGCCATCTGGAATGGCTATTCTGCCACTGATGAACGCCGAGAGAAAGTTGCCTTTAGTATTCCATATATGGAAAATCAGCAAGTTCTGGTTACGAAGAAAAGCCAGCAGATTCGTTCAGTAGAGGATATGAAGGATAAGACCTTGGGAGCCCAAGCCGGGTCCTCTGGTTATCTAGACTTTGAAGCCCAGCCAGACTTACTAAAAAATCGTGTTAAGGACCAGAAGGCCAATCAATACCAGAGTTTTAATGAGGCCTTGATTGATTTGAAAAATGATCGAATCGATGCCTTGTTGATTGACCGAGTGTATGCTAATTACTACCTCCAGTCTGAAGGTATATTAAATGACTATAATGTCTTTGTGGCTGGATTTGAAAATGAATCTTTTGCTGTCGGTGTCAGACCTGCAGATAAAAAATTACTCCAAGCTTTAAACCAAGCTTTTGTTCAACTTTATCAAGAAGGAAAGTTCCAGGAAATCAGCCAAAAATGGTTTGGTGATGATGTAGCAACCAAAGAAGTGAAAGAAGGAATCTAAATGACGGTTTCTTCTTTTTATTTATAATATAAGAGTTAGATATCGCTTGACAGATTGATTATTGTTCGATAATATATTAAGTGGAAAGATAACATATCACTATATTTATTTGTGGTTTAAAGTTATTTTTTACATCAAAGTATCATATATTAACAATTCATATTATGTTGGAGGAATCTATTTATGTTTAATTCTAAAGGACGATATGTTCGTCAATCGCAGGTGGAGAAATTCACACGTTACAGTATTCGTAAGGTTAGTTTTGGAGCGGCTAGTGTGGCTGTAGCTACTGGACTGTTTTTCCTTGGTGGAGGAAGCGTCCAAGCGGCTGAACAACTAACTAATTCAGAACATACAGTAGTTCAAAAATCACAAAATCTAAATGATAAGTCCACGGAACTCTCTAAGGAAGTTTCAGGACAAGCATCTGCTACTGCTAAAGAGCCCGATGGACAAAATACTACTTCTCTAAAAGAGTCTACTACTGACAAACAAGCCAGTGAAGTTGAAACTCCAAATGTAGTGACGGAAAAAGTTGCTATTAATACAGCATCGTTAGAAGATTTAGTTGCTAAAGCTGAAAGTAGATTGAGTCAATTAACTGAAGGAAAGAAAACAAAATCAGTCATTGATGATGCTAAAAATTTGGTTCATAAAGCAAAAGAGCTTCTAAACGATGATGAAAAAACACAGGCTAAAGTAGATGCACTTGCTAAACAACTTTCAAGTAGCCTTAGCATTCTAAACAGTATCAAATCAGAAGCAACTGAAGAAGAAAAAGTAAACAAAAACCAAGATCCACGAAATGGAAAAGAGATTCCAGGTAAAGGGGAGAGTGGGTTTAGAGAAGCAACAACTACAAATCCAATTATTCCTGCTAAAGAGGGACCAACTAATAATAATAAATTAGGATCAGGAAATAACCCAGCTGATGGTGTATTTGAAAGTGCAAAAGATCAATTTGGTGATGTTGACTTTACAAACTCTACAGAAAAAAGTACTAAAGTTGAGAAACAATGGTCAAAAAGTATTTTATCTGATAAGACAGGTAAAGCTACTACACAACTATTAACAGGTGGTATTACATACAACTGGAAAGAAAAAGAAATTTCTAATGAAATAAATGGTTGGAAAATTACAGATGCAAACGGACATGCAGGAAAAGTAACTGCTGTTAAACCAGAAGCAGCAGTTGCAGATGCAGGACGTGAAGCAGATTATCAAGGGAAGCCAAGCAAGGTCTATGATAATCAAGGAACTATTAAAAGGAACTATAATAATCCTGATAATCCAACAGCAACAAATCCGCTTGGAGTTCATGCTGCAAATCAAAACTATGGAAATGGTGTAAACTATTCAGGAAATGTTGGAACACATAATTTACCTAAAGGATATTACTTAGAATTAGGTGAAAAAGGTACTAAGCTTTCTAAAGAATATGCAGTTAATGGAAACTCTAGATTAATGTTAAGTACAATTACTGGTGGTGCATACGGAAATATGGGTACTGCTGGAACAGGTGAACGAATAAAAATCACAATGTACGATGCAGTAACTGGAGAAAAAATTTCTAGTATTAGAGATGACCATACTATCGGTGAAAAATATGAAGCAGAGCATATCTCAGCACCTTCAGGGGATGGAGGAAATGGTGATGGTTGGACTGAATACCGTGCCATTTATGAAGTTCCTCAATCTACTACAAGAGTACGTGTAGAAATTGAAGCACTAGATGATGGAACAGCAATTAACAATAGTTATTTAGCTGGTACTAATAGCAAAGTTAAAGATGGTTATTTTGTTGGGGCTGTCAACTTAGCTGTAGGTACAGGAACTGAAATGACTACGAACGTTAAAACCAATGGTAAGGAAGGTAGATTCGGAGAAGATAATCTTTATAAATCAAAACAAAAAGGAGAATTAGAATTCACTGTTAATAGTGTTGGTGGAGTTCGTCACTATGGTAGTGCGGAAACTGAAATAGAAGTTCCAGAAGGTGTGGATTTGCCAGAGAATATTACAAAAGCAAAAGATTGGGTTTGGTTTGGTGATACCCCTGTAGCTCCACAGAATATTTCTTGGGATGCAGCTACTAGAAAATTAAGAATCAAATATCAAACCTCAGGAAATAATGCTGGAGCGAATCCGTATATCGGTATTGGATCAAATAATGGTAAAAATGATGGAGTTCGTAAATTTAGATTACCATTTACAACAACTGATAATTACAGAGGTACTGCAACATTTAAAGTGAGAACATACTTACCTAATGGCTTAAGTGACGGAAAAGATAATCAACTTTTAAATACTGGAGATGTTTCAAATGCTGATGGAAAATATCATCCAGTGGTTAATGGCTTAAGAAATACAGACCAACCTGATTACTACTACAATAAAACGATTTATATCGATACAAAAAGACCAGATACACCAACAGTAGAAGCAGTACATACAGACAGTATT
Source organism: Streptococcus mitis (assembly GCF_905187535.1). GTDB lineage: Bacteria > Bacillota > Bacilli > Lactobacillales > Streptococcaceae > Streptococcus > Streptococcus mitis_BS. Next base: position 121,896 of record NZ_CAJJIE010000059.1, on the reverse strand, counting down.
CGTGGTGAGAAAAAAGATAAAAATCAAGTAAAAGAGTTACTCGTCTCAATTCCAACTAAAAATACCGATTTAACGGATGAAGCACGTGAGAAAAAAGATGTTGCTGAAAACGATAAAAATAATGGCGTTGATAGAGCTCACACTGCTGGCGCTGAAACAGTAGATAAAGCAGTAGATAAAATCGATGCAGCTATCGGTGGATTAACTTCAATGAAAGTTACGTTACCAAATAGTAATACTCCAATTACTTTAAACAAAAAAGAAGATGGTTGGTATATTGGTACTACAAAAGTTGAAGAACGTGATGGTAAATTAGTTGTTCCAGTTCCTGCTGGTACTGATTTAACAGAAGCGAATGAAACAACAAATCCTGACAAACGTATCAAAGTTACTGTGCTTGATAAAGCAGGTAACGAATCAGATCCAGCTTATGCTAATGTCTTAAATGAAGCTCCGACAGTAGCAGTTGAGAAAAAAGATTTATATGTTTATAAAACTAAAGAAGCTGACAAATGGAATAATGATAAAGTTTTAGAAAAAGCTAAACCATCAGCAACTGACTTAGAAGATGATCGTGATGGAGTTGATTCTACTAAACCAACAATCGCAGTAAGTGATGCAGGTAACCTAGATACAACTAAAGTTGGAGATTACACTGTAAAAGTTCAATCAACTGATAGTGAAGGTAAGAAATCAACAGAAGCCGATGTAACGGTACACGTATTAGACTTAATTACAGTAGATCCTACAGTAACAACTGATCCAACAAATCCAAGCACAACAGTTCCAGTATCTCCAAAAACAGCAGATACACCTGTAAAAGAAGGAGATGAAAATCTTGGTAAATATCCAGCAGGAGTTACTCGTGAGGACTTAGTTAAAGAAGTTACACGTACAATTAAGTATCTAAAAGAAGAAGATGCTAATAAGGCTGATGCAATGGGACTAAAACCTGAAAAAGTACAAAAAGTAACTTACAAACGTACAGCAACCGTTAACCCTGAAACAAAAGAAGTAACATACTCTGAGTGGGAAGTTTACAACGAAGCTGATAAACTAACAGATGCTACAGCTGACGGAACAAAAGGTAAATTCAATGCTGTTGACTCACCAGTAGTAGACAACTACTTACTAGTAAATGCGACAGATAAAACAGTAGCTGAAAAAGAAGCACCAGTTCCTACACAAGATGGAACAGTTACTTCAGATGTAACAAAAGTTCTTTATAAAGAAATTGGTTCATTTGTGCCAAACTATCCAGAAGGTAAGAAACCAAATGGCGCTCAGGATAAAATTCCTTATCCAAATAACCCGACTGATCCAACAGTTCCAGGAGATTTTAGTACAATAACGATTCCATATGTTCCAGGATATACTCCAGTATATAATGGAACAGAATTAACACCGAAAAATCCAAATGATCCAACTCGAGGCTATAAAGTTCCAGATGGATTTACACCAGCTGATAATTTTGGAACATCGCCAATTACGTATACACCTTCTACTCAAACAGCTAAAGTAGTGATTGAGAAGAAAGTCGATGGAGCCGCAAATGAAGTGGTTTCTAGCTTTGATTTAACAGGTAAATCTGGTTCAGAATTACCAGCAAGTACAGATGTTGAAAACAAAATCAAAGAACTGAAGAACCAAGGTTATGAAGTAGAAAGTGATGAATATCATACTCAAGATAATCATTATCCAACATTTGATGATAAAGAAGACATCAATGTACAAGATGGTACACCAGCACCATCTCAAACATTCAAAATTGTTGTTAAACCAAGAATCATTGAAGTTCCTTCTTCAACGCCTCATGAAAAAGATAGTCCAGTAGATCCAAATGGAGAAAATCCAGAATTGAAATGGCCTGATGGATTAAAAGAGTCTGATTTGAATACGACTGCTAAACGTGTGATTTCATATGTGAAGAAAGATTCAGATACAGCAGCTGAAGAAAAAGCTAAGGATGATACTGTTCAAACGGTGCCATTCACAAGAAAAGCAACCGTTAATCTTGTCACAAAAGAAGTAACCTATACAGATTGGGAAAGTACAAATAAAACATGGGATAAAGTACCAGTTGAAACTTTAACTGGATATATTGCTGATAAAAAAGAAATTCCTGCTAAAGAAGTAGCAATCCCTACAAAAGATACAAAAGTAATTCCTGATGAAACTGAAAAAGTAACGTATACGAAGATTGGAAGCTGGATTCCTGTTGATCCAACCACTGGTAAGGATGGAGAACCAATTCCATTCCCTAACGATCCAAATGATCCAACCAAGACTGGTGAAATTACACAAATTATTCCTCATAAAGATGGATATACTCCAAAAGATGGAAATGGTACACCATTAGAACCAGTTAATCCTGCAAATCCAGAAGAAGGTTATAAACCACCAAAAATTACGGATCCAAAAGCAAATATCAAGATTACCTATGACAAAGATGATCAAAAAGCAAAAGTTAAATTCGTTTCTGTGGATCCAAAAACTCAAACAGAAACTGAATTAACCGACCATGCATTGACTTTAACTGGTAAATCAGGTGAAACCATTTCTGAAAGTGATGTACAAACTCATATCGATGTATTGAAATCAATGGGATATGATATTGTCGACAATCCATTTGATAAAGACCCAGTATTTGATACGAAGAAAGATACTGATGACAACATCACTCAAGAGTTTACAATTAAAGTTCAACCACGTGTATCAACTGCAAAAACTGTATATGTAGTAGAAGGTGATAAGCCGTCTGCAGAAAAAGTAGGAGGAGCTGTTACACCTGGTAAGGACGGTAAAGTCACGAATCCTGATGTAAGCACTATTTCTACTGATGGTAAAGCAGGTCAGGAAATTAAAGTTCCAGTAACGGTTACTTATGGAGCAAATCAATTTAAACGGGATGAACCGGTTGAAGTGACTGTTAAAGTTCTTCCAAAACCAGTTCCTAAAGGCGTTACAGTCTTAAACGGTACAGCGAATGAAAAATTAATCGATGCGATTCGCGAAAATGTTAATAAAGCAATTTCTGGACTAACAAATGTTCCTGAAGGGGTAACTCCATTTGTAACAGATGATGCGATTGTTACTCCGAAAACAGATCAAAATGGACCACAAACTCCAGTTACTGTTACGGTTAAATATAGAGATAAGGCTACTGGACAAATCATCGATGATATTTCTGTGAATGTGGATGTACCGGTAAATGTAGTCGGTTCAACTCCAACCTCTAAAGTTGTATTTGAAGGAGATGAATTGACTGCTAAGGATATCACTGATGCGGTCACTCCAGGTGAAAATGGTACAAAAGGTGAGCCTACAGATTTAGCAAAAGATATTACAGCTAAATCAGGTGTGAAAGAAGTAACTGTTCCAGTAACTTATACGGATCAAAACGGAGAAACTTTAACAGAACCAGTAAAAGTTAAAGTAACAGTTTTACCAAAACCAACACCAAAAGGAATTTTTGTTGCCAAAGATAGCGATAAGGAAAAAGCAAAAGAAAAAGCTCTTGCCAAAGCTAAAGAAGCTATTGCAGATGGTACTTTCAAAGGAAATCTTCCAGAAAATGTTACCAATGTAAGTATTGATGAAAATGTGGCAAGTCCAGATTTGTCAGATGATACGGATGTAAATGTTACTGTCAAGTACACTGTTGATGGAGAAGAAAAAACAACGGTTGTTAAAGTCCCTGTCACTGTTGTAGAGGGAGTTCCACAAATTGTTCCAGTGGATGAAAATAATAAACAACCAAATCCGGAAAACAGTATTGATAAAACGGAATACCCAGATGGTTCAACATTTGAATATGATCCAAAAACTCCGGTGAATACTACAACGCCTGGTGATTACACAGTCAATGTCATTGTAAAAGACAAAGATGGGAATCCAATTGCAGAAGTCCCTGCAACTGTACGTGTTGTAGAAAGCTACCCACAATTTGTGCCTGTAGATAAGGATAAAAAACAACCAACTGTTGAAGGAAGTATTGACCCTAAAGCATTCCCTAAAGATACAGAGTTTACTTATGAAAGCCCAGTAGATACAACAACACCAGGCGAAAAAGACGTCGTTGTTGTAGCAAAAGTTGGAGATAAGGTCATTGCAAAAGTCCCTGCAAAAGTAATGGTTGTAGAACCGAAGACACAATATGTGCCAGTCGATAAATCAAACAAACAGCCAGACGCATCTAAGAGTATTGACCCTGAACAATATCCAGATGGAGTAACATTCAAATATAAAACTCCAGTAGATACAACAACACCAGGCGAAAAAGATGTTATTGTAGAAGCAAAAGACGGAGAAGATAAACTTGTAGAAGTTCCTGCTAAGGTTAAAGTAGTGGAAGGTAAAGAACAATTAATTCCTGTAAATCCAACTGAAAAACCACAAGCCAGAGATAGTATTACTCCAAGTGATTATCCAGAAGGTTCAACATTTGAATACAAAGTTCCAGAAGGACAAACAGAACCATTTGATGCAACAACTGTTGGAGATAAACCAGTAACAGTTATTGTGAAAGATAAAAATGGAAATGTGTTAGTTGAAGTTCCGGCAACGATTAAGGTGGTAGAAGCTAAACCAACACCAATTGAAACGCCAGTAACAAATACACCTTTAACAAAAGAGGATATTGCAAAATATGTTAAAGTGCCAGAAGGTGGCAAGGTAACGAATGTTGAGAACATTCCAGACTTGACAACACCAGGTAAGAAAGATCCAGTCAAAGTAACGGTTGAATTACCAAATGGTAAAGTAGTCACAGTAGAGGTTCCAGTAAATGTAACGCCAGTTAAGGAAATTGAAACCCCAGTCACGAAGACACCATTAACACCAGAGGATTACACTAAGGGAATCGCTATTCCAGAAGGTGGCAAGGTAACGAATGTTGAGAATATTCCAGACTTAACAACGCCAGGTAAGAAAGATCCAGTGAAGGTAACAGTAACATTACCAAATGGAAAAGTGATTACAGTAGAAGTGCCGGTAAATGTAACACCAATTAAGGAAATCGAAACACCAGTCACAACAGCTAAATTGACTCCAGAGGATATTTTAAAACAAATCAAAGTACCAGAAGGAGCAACAGTTAAAGTAGGAGATCTTCCAGACTTAACAACGCCAGGTAAGAAAGCTCCAGTTAAAGTAACGGTTGAATTACCAAATGGAAAAACAATTACTGTTGATGTTCCAGTTAATGTCACTCCAGTAAATGGAATTGAAACGCCAGTTACGAATACTCCATTAACGCCAGAGGACTACACTAAGGGAATCAAGATTCCAGAAGGTGGAAAAGTAACGAACGTTGAGAATATTCCAGACTTGACAACTCCAGGTAAGAAAGCTCCAGTTAAAGTAACGGTTGAATTACCAAATGGAAAAACGATTACAGTAGATGTTCCTGTGAATGTAACACCAGTTAAAGGCATCGAAACACCAGTTACGAATACTCCATTAACCCCAGAGGATTATACAAAAGGAATCACGATTCCAGAAGGTGGAAAAGTAACGGGAGTTACAAACATTCCAGATTTGACAACTCCAGGTAAGAAAGCTCCAGTTAAAGTAACGGTTGAATTACCAAATGGAAAAACAATTACTGTTGATGTTCCTGTAAATGTAACACCAGCTACAGGAATTGAAACACCTGTCACAGATACTCCATTAACAAAAGAAGATATTGAAAAACATGTGAAGGTTCCAGAAGGTGGTAAAATTGTTGAAGTAGGCAAAATTCCAGAAGTAAATACTCCTGGAGATAAAGGTACAGTCAAAGTTAAAATTGAACTTCCTAATGGTAAACAAATAGAAGTAGAGGTTCCTGTCAAGGTAACGCCTATCAAAGATATTGTTAAGAAATTTGGTGATCCAATTACAAATGAGGATGTTGAAAAACATATTCAAATACCAGAAGGTGGAAAGATTATCAGTATTGGAGATAAACCGTCTACAGATGTACCAGGAGAAAGACCAAGTATTCCAGTAGTAATTGAATTACCAGGAGGAAAACGTGTTACAGTCAAAGTTCCGGTCATTGTTACTCCGAAAACAACACCGATTGTTGTTGAAGTTGGAACACCGATTACTGAAGATGATGTGAAAAAACATGTGGACCTTCCTGAAGGATGGAAGATTACGAAAGTGGGCGAAATTCCAAAAACAAATACACCTGGTGACAAACCATCTATAACAGTAGAATTAGAGTTGCCAGACGGACGTAAAGTGACAGTGGATGTTCCTGTGAAAGTTACTCCTAAATCTAATCATGGTGATAGTCAAGGTAATAATCAAGGTAATAACGGTAGTTCAACTACTCATATCGTAACACGTTACCAAGATAGTGATGGTAAAGAAATTTCGCAAGAAGAAAATGGAAGCCATGGACCTAAGACTTTAGAAGGTTATGAATATACTGGCACTAAGACAGATAAAAATGGCAATGTGATTCATACCTATAAGAAAGTAGTTACCCCAACTCGTTCTGAGCAACCTGTTTCGCCAGTTCGTCCTTCAACTCCAGAAAAACCAGTAGCTACTCCAGTTCAGACAAGCTCTACAGATTCTAAACAAGTAGCCGTTGAAACAACCGTAGCCAATGACAAGAAGGAATTACCAAATACTGGTACGGAAGATAAGGCTGGTCTAGCTAGTCTTGGACTTCTTGGAATGTTGAGTGCATTCGGACTTGTAGCTCGTAAGAAAAAAGAAGACTAAGAAAGCTCCTTCCTTTCTAAGGTTCAATAGAAAAATAGACTGAGGTGAAAACTTCAGTCTATTTCTTTTGGCTATGAAAAAATCCCCTGGCAAGTACCAGAGGATAAGAGTTTATTTCATTGTTGGGAAGAGCAATACATCACGGATAGTGGTTGTATCAGTGAGGAGCATGCAGAGACGGTCGATACCGATTCCCAAACCACCTGTTGGTGGCATACCGTATTCAAGAGCTTCAATGTAGTCATAGTCGATACCTGTCGCTTCATCGTCACCAAGTTCTTTAGCTTTAGCTTGGGCTTCAAAACGGCTAAGTTGATCGATTGGGTCGTTCAACTCAGTAAAGGCATTACCGTACTCCTTAGTCATGATGAAGAGCTCGAAACGGTCTGTAAAGCGTTCGTCTTCAGGATTTTTCTTAGCGAGTGGAGATACAGCTACTGGATGTCCATAGACAAAGGTTGGTTGGATCAAGGTTTCTTCAACAAACTCTTCAAAGAAGGCATTGATAATGTGACCAACTTCAGTGTAGTGTTTCTCAACTGGAACTTTCTTCTCAGCAGCGATAGCTTTAGCTTCTTCCAAAGTCATATCTTGCCAGAAATCTACACCAGTAATTTCTTTGATAGCATCAACCATGTGAACACGTTTAAATGGTTCGTTGATTTTGATTTCAGTTCCTTGGTAGTTAACTGGACCATCGCCTTTAACAGCTTTAGCAGCGTGTTGGATAATGCCTTCAGTCAAGTCCATGATATCTTGGAAGTCTGCATAAGCTTGGTATACTTCGATAGAAGTGAACTCAGGGTTATGTGTAGCATCCATTCCTTCATTACGGAAGATACGGCCAATTTCATAGACACGTTCCATACCACCAACGATAAGACGTTTCAAGTGAAGCTCAGTTGCGATACGAAGCACCATATCAATGTTTTGGGCATTGTGGTGAGTGATAAATGGACGAGCAGCAGCACCACCAGCTTCGTTGTGAAGAACAGGTGTTTCCACTTCAAGGAATCCTTTTTGGTCAAGGTAACGACGGATTTCAGAAATGATTTTTGAACGAGTGACAAAACGCTCAAAACTTTCACGGTTAGAAATTAAGTCAAGGTAACGTTTACGGTAAATCGTTTCAACGTCTGTCAAACCATGGAATTTCTCTGGAAGTGGACGAAGGGCCTTAGACAAGTGTGTAATGTGAGTTGCCTTGATAGAGAGTTCTCCCATATCTGTACGCATCACTTCACCTTCGACACCAAGGAAATCACCTAGGTCTGCTTTTTTGAAGATTTCGTAGTTTTCTTCACCGACAGCATCTTTACGTACGTAGATTTGGATTTGACCTTCGCGGTCTTGAAGGTGGGCAAATCCAACTTTACCTTTACCACGTTTAGTTACCAAGCGTCCTGCGATAGTAGCTGTTTCGTTTTTATCGTGTAATTGTTCTTTATCGAGGTCAGCATATTTATCTTTTAATTCTTGAGAGTTAGCAGTACGTTCAAAACGTTTTCCAAAGGGATCGATTCCTTGTTCACGGAGCGCAGCCATTTTTTCACGGCGAACGATCTGCTGGTCATTTAGTTCTTCCATATGTTCTGTAGACATGGGATCCTCCTAGTTTTACTCAAAATTGAATACGATGAGTCATTTTTTGCGATACTCCCATTTTATCATAAATAACCAAGAAATTCACGGATAATCTTTAAAAACTAAAAAGAACTTGACGATAAAATCAAGTTCTGTTATTGATAAGAAGTATCATTCCACGTATCAAGAGTGAATGTTTGAAAATCATGGGTTTCAAGAATGGTCAGGCTGGCATTTGCTAGACCGCTATCTTTACGAAGAAGAGGTTCTTTATAGCCTAGTAGAGTACGAAGACTGGCAGTAAGATTGGCGCCGTGGCCGACAATTAGAATATGCTCAGCCGGACTATCTTTGAGTGATTTGATAAATTGGATAGTCCGTTGGGTTGTGCTATAGAGGGATTCGGCTCCGAACATTTGAGTGTCAAACTTGGCAAGATTCGTACGGAAAGCTTTGATTTGTTGCGGGTAAATAGCTTCTAGAGTTGCGATTTTTAAACCTTCTAATTTCCCCAGCTGCCATTCACGGAGATTAGGAACACTTTCTAAAGGACAGGGCATCTGGAGTTGACTTTGGATAATTTCGGCAGATTTGACTGCCCGAGGTAAATCACTTGAATAAATCTGATCAAAAGGAATCTTTTTGAGATACTGGCCTAGTTTTTTGAGAGTGTCAATGGATTCAGGAAGAAGGGGAGAATCGCCACTAGCACCTTGAAAGCGTCCTTCCTGATTCCAGACGGTGCGACCGTGGCGGACAAAGTAGAGTTTCATTACTTGCTGTCCTCCAAAATATCTGCAAAGTCAGCCTTTACAAAGCTAGCCAAGTCTTGTGGTGCGACGATAATGCTGTGACCGACTTCCCCAGCAGAGACAATCATTTGATCCAAGTCTAGGGCGATCTTATCGATAAAAATGGGGTAATTGTGTTTCTGACGAATGCCAACAGGATTATTGGCTCCGTGAATGTATCCTGTTGTTTTTTCCAAGTCTTTTTGTGGAATCATGCTCACTTTTTTATTGCCAGAAATTTTGGCTAGTTTCTTTTCAGACAAATGTTGGGTGATAGGGACAATTCCGATAATCGGTCCTGTCTTGTCTCCCAAAAGAGCCAAGGTTTTGAAAATCTGATCTCGTTCATAACCTTGCGGAAGTTCTCCTTCCAGAGCATTGATTTGAATCCCTTGATGTGGGATACCTGCTTTGGACAGGATTTGTTCTACTAATGTTTTTTTGACTTTAACTTTTTTTGCCATTATTTATACTTATCCTCCAATTGGCTCATCCAAATACCAAGCCAGATTCCCAAGGCAAAGAAGAAGGCAATGATGACATAACCAACAAGTGAAATACCGGTATATTGGATGCTTTCAGCGTTCCCTGCATTTGGAATCAAGATCAAAAGAGTACTTGATAGGACGATACCGATGATGAAATGATAGACGCGTGAGTGGTAGTTGTTTAAGGCATAATCCATCAATTTTGAAAAAATGATAAGAGTTGCACCTGCTCCGATTCCAATCGGGAAGAAGGTGCCCAAGAGGTCAAAGGTTTTAAAACCTGTTAGCATAGGAGCATAGAGGCCCAAAATCAAAAGGAGATTTGATGGACTAAGGCCAGGAACTAATACGCCAAGAGCCAGCAGTGCACCAGATAGGACGAAATTAAGAAAGCTGGCACTTAAGGTTCCAACAACAAAATTTAAGGCATAGAGTCCTAGTCCAGAAATGATAAAGGTTGTCCAGAACCAAGCTAAATCAATCTTGTCTCTGTCAGATTCTCGAGTTGATTCTTTTAGGAGGCTAGGAACCGTGCCAATGATGGCACCTGCGAAGCTCCATAAGACAAAGACCTGATAATTTTCAAGCAGGTATTCAATCGGGTAAGAAAATAAGCCGATTCCCAGAAGCATACCGATGGCAACTGGAATAAAGTACAAAACATTTTCTTTAAAGTCTTTAAAGGGATGGGCCAGAAAGCCAATCATCCGTTCATAAATTCCTAAGATTGCTGCTAGAACCCCTCCGGAAATTCCCGGTAAGATAAATCCAAGAGCAATCACAATGCCTTTAATAAGGCGTGCAAACCATGAGAGCATATTTTTCCTCCAACTATTTCTATTTCAAAAATCCTTACTATATTGTATCACAATCAAACACAAAAAGAAAAAGCAAATGATAAACAAATGCTTTTAAGGTTTTAAAAAGAGTTTTCTAAAGGTTTCTTCTTTGTTTTTTAAGGAAGAGATGACGTTGATATCCAAATCGTGGTCAAAACCAGCAATTTTTCCTTTAGAAGTGTACTGGTGGATGTCGTAATCTAAATCAGTTTTTGGAGTTGCTTCGTAAAATCCTGAGTCAGAACCATAGGAAGGAATCCAAACAGACGTAAACTTGTCTGTATCAATACTGTGTTCTTCCATGAAGTAGACTCCAACGTAGATTCCGATGTTTTTAGCACCCAGTGATTCTAGCTTTGCTCGAAAGGCTTCAACACCCTCGTTCATATTAGACATGGTTTTTTCTTCCACGTCTAGCCAATAGTAGCTAGGGCTGTATGGTGATGAAGCGTTATAAAAAACTTCAGCGGCCTTTTCCATTTCCTGGACATTTTTTCCAGCTACATAGGCATAGACACCAACTGGGACATTTCGTTTTTGAAACTCAGTGATATGGGTTTTAAAGGCCTTGTCAACACCATTAACATAGGAAGCATCGTTCTCTTTGGACGTTTGAGCACCACTATGGACGCGAACAATAGCTCCAGAAATGTTTTGGGAGAGAGTATCGTAATTAATTTCCTCAGGACGTTGCCAACCAGAAACATCAATTACCGGTTTATCTATATTGTGTAGCGCCTGTGTCTCTACTTGCGCGATATTTGACTTTGTTTTTACAGGATGGTCCTCAAAACGAGGGCGATTCAGGATTAAAATGAAAATCATAATCCCAAAAAAACCAAATAAAATAAGCGGATTAATTTTCTTTCTCATATCTCATAATTTTACCTTAAAAATGAAAAAAAATCAAAAAAAATACTCAAAAAATGGGTTAAGGAAAGGACTTTGGAGCATTTTTTCATTCAAGGGCGCGGAATGATTTGAAATATGGTATAATAAAAGGGAATTTCTAGAGAAAAGAGAAGATTATGTCAAATTATGCCATTATTTTAGCAGCGGGTAAAGGGACTCGCATGAAATCTGATTTGCCAAAAGTGTTGCACAAGGTTGCGGGTATTTCTATGTTGGAACATGTTTTCCGTAGTGTGGGAGCTATCCAACCTGAAAAGACAGTAACAGTTGTAGGACACAAGGCGGAATTGGTTGAGCAGGTCTTGGCTGGACAGACAGAATTTGTGACTCAATCTGAACAGTTAGGGACTGGCCATGCAGTTATGATGACAGAGCCTATCCTAGAAGGTTTGTCAGGTCACACCTTGGTTATTGCAGGAGATACTCCTTTAATCACTGGTGAAAGCTTGAAAAACTTGATTGATTTCCACATCAATCATAAAAATGTGGCCACTATCTTGACTGCTGAAACGGACAATCCTTTTGGCTATGGACGAATTGTACGTAATGACAATGCTGAAGTTCTTCGCATTGTTGAGCAGAAGGATGCTACAGATTTTGAAAAACAAATCAAGGAAATCAACACTGGAACTTACGTTTTTGATAACGAGCGTTTATTTGAGGCTTTGAAAAATATCAATACCAATAACGCTCAAGGAGAATACTATATTACAGATGTCATTGGCATTTTCCGTGAAGCTGGTGAAAAAGTTGGCGCTTATACTTTGAAAGATTTTGATGAAAGTCTTGGGGTAAATGACCGTGTGGCTCTTGCGACTGCTGAGTCGGTTATGCGTCGTCGCATCAATCATAAGCACATGGTCAATGGTGTTAGCTTTGTTAATCCAGAAGCAACTTATATCGATATTGATGTTGAGATTGCTCCTGAAGTTCAAATCGAAGCCAATGTTACCTTGAAAGGTCAAACGAAAATTGGTGCTGAGACTGTTTTGACAAACGGTACTTATGTAGTGGATAGCACTATCGGAGCAGGAGCTGTCATTACCAACTCTATGATTGAGGAAAGCAGTGTTGCAGACGGCGTAACTGTCGGACCTTATGCCCACATTCGTCCAGGTTCAAGTCTAGCTGCCCAAGTCCATATTGGTAACTTTGTTGAAGTTAAAGGCTCTTCAATCGGTGAGAATACCAAGGCTGGACATTTGACTTATATCGGAAACTGTGAAGTGGGTAGCAAGGTTAATTTTGGTGCAGGAACCATTACAGTTAACTATGACGGCAAAAACAAATACAAGACAGTCATCGGCAACAATGTCTTTGTTGGTTCAAATTCAACCATTATTGCTCCAGTAGAACTTGGTGACAATTCCCTCGTTGGTGCTGGTTCAACTATTACTAAAGACGTGCCGGCGGATGCGATTGCTATTGGTCGCGGTCGTCAGGTCAATAAAGACGAATATGCAATACGCCTTCCTCACCATCCTAATAATCAGTAGGAGTCTGTCATGGAATTTGAAGAAAAAACGCTTAGTCGAAAAGAAATCTATCAAGGACCAATATTTAAACTGGTCCAAGATCAGGTTGAATTACCAGAAGGCAAAGGAACTGCCCAACGTGATTTGATTTTCCACAATGGAGCTGTTTGTGTTTTGGCTGTAACAGATGAGCAAAAACTCATCTTGGTCAAGCAGTATCGCAAAGCTATTGAGGCTATCTCTTACGAAATTCCAGCTGGAAAACTGGAAGTAGGAGAAAATACAGACCCTGTCGCAGCAGCCCTTCGTGAATTAGAGGAAGAAACGGCTTATACAGGGAAGTTAGAACTCTTGTATGATTTTTATTCAGCCATTGGCTTTTGTAATGAAAAGTTAAAACTATATCTAGCAAGCGATTTGACAAAGGTAAAAAATCCGCGTCCCCAGGATGAAGACGAAACCTTGGAAGTTCTTGAAGTGAGCTTAGAAGAAGCTAAGGAATTGATCCAATCAGGTCATATTTGTGATGCCAAGACAATTATGGCTGTACAGTATTGGGAATTGCACAAAAAATAGAGGAGGTCAGTATGGGTAAACCTTTATTAACGGATGAAATGATTGAAAGAGCTAATAGAGGCGAAAAAATTTCAGGTCCCCCTTTGCTAGATGATGAGGAGACAAAGATTTTACCAACCTCATCTTCTCGTTTTGGTTATGCCAATCCTAAGGAACATGGTTTTAGCCAGGAAACCTTGAAGATTCAGGTCGAACCGTCTATTCATAAAAGCCGTCGCATTGAAAATACTAAGAGAAATGTCTTCAATTCTAAGTTAAATAAAATCTTATTTGCAGTCATCTTTCTCTTAATTTTGCTTGTCTTAGCAATGAAACTTTTGTAATAGAAAAGGAATTGAAATGAAAATAGGAATTATTGCGGCTATGCCAGAAGAACTGGCGTATCTGGTCCAGCATTTAGAAAATGCCCAGGAGCAAGTTGTTTTGGGGAATACCTATCACACAGGAAGCATTGCCTCTCATGAAGTCGTTCTTGTAGAAAGTGGAATAGGGAAGGTCATGTCTGCTATGAGTGTGGCGATTTTGGCTGATCATTTCCAAGTGGATGCTCTTATCAATACGGGATCAGCTGGGGCAGTAGCAGAAGGCATCGCTGTTGGGGATGTTGTGATTGCTGACAAATTAGCCCATCATGATGTGGATGTCACAGCTTTTGGTTATGCTTACGGACAAATGGCGCAACAACCACTTTATTTCGAATCAGACAAAACCTTTGTAGCCAAAATCCAAGAGAGTTTATCTCAATTGAACCAAAAATGGCACCTTGGTTTAATTGCTACAGGAGATAGTTTTGTTGCAGGAAATGATAAGATAGAAGTGATTAAGTCTCATTTCCCAGAGGTTTTAGCCGTTGAGATGGAGGGGGCTGCTATTGCCCAGGCAGCGCATGCTCTTAATCTTCCAGTCTTAGTTATCCGAGCTATGAGTGACAATGCCAATCATGAAGCAAACATCTCTTTTGATGAGTTTATTATCGAAGCTGGACGTCGCTCTGCCCAAGTCTTACTAGCCTTTTTGAAGGCCTTAGATTAAGCGAAAATTTGACAGTTTTTCTAGCTTATGATAAGATTTAAGTAAAGAAAAGCTAGAAAACGTTTCAGAGGATATTATGAGTATTGAAATGACCGTCAGTGAGATTGCAGAGGTCTTAGGATTATCTCGCCAAGCAATCAATAACCGTGTCAAAGAATTACCAGAAGAAGACACAGATAAAAATGACAAAGGGGTAACAGTCGTTACCAGAAGTGGCTTGATTAAGCTAGAAGAAATCTATAAAAAAACGATTTTTGAAGATGAGCCTGTCAGTGAAGATGTCAAGCAACGTGAACTGATGGAGATTCTGGTTGATGAGAAGAATGCAGAAATTCTTCGTCTCTATGAACAATTAAAAGCCAAGGATCGTCAGTTATCAGAAAAAGACGAGCAGATGCGCATCAAAGACCGTCAGATTGCTGAGAAAGACAAACAACTTGATCAGCAGCAACAATTGACCCTTCAAGCCATGAAGGATCAAGAAAATCTTAAGCTAGAGCTTGACCAAGCAAAAGAAGAAGTCCAATCAACTAAGAAAGGTTTTTTTGCTCGTTTATTTGGAGGATAATCAAGGAGCTGTTTAGGTTAAATGCTAACCTGATGGCTTCTTTTATTTCTAAATAGTATAGTTGCTCAAGTAATATTCAATGAAAATCAAAGAGCAAACTAGGAAACTAGCCGCAGGCTGCTCAAAGCACTGCTTTGAGGTTGTAGATAAGACTGACGAAGTCAGTTACATATATCTACGGCAAGGCGATGTTGACGTGGTTTGAATTTGATTTTCGAAGAGTATAAAATAACAGTATAGGAGAGGTATAGAATGGAACGATTAGAAGATTACATTGCTTTCGATTTAGAATTTAATCAGCATGAAGGGCAAACACACTTGATTCAAGTATCGGCAGTGCGTTTTAGAGATGGTCAGGAAATCGATGCCTATGATTCCTATGTCCATACCAGTGTGCCTCTAAAGAGTTTTATCAATGGTTTGACTGGGATTACAGCTGAGATCTTAAAAGATGCTCCTCCAGTGGAGAAAGTTATAAAAGATTTCCAAGAGTTTGTGGGTTCTTTACCCATGGTAGGCTACAATGCTGCTAAAAGTGATTTGCCTATTCTAGCAGAGCATGGTTTAGACTACAGCCAGCAGTATAAGGTGGATTTGTATGATGAAGCTTTTGAACGTCGGAGTTCGGATTTACATGGTATTGCCAATCTCAAGTTGCAAACCGTTGCCTCGTTTCTTGGATTTCAAGGTCAGTCTCATAATAGCTTAGAGGATGCTCGAATGACGGCGCGTGTTTACGAGTACTTTCTAGAGTCGGATAAAGCTAGAGAATTGTTAGGGGCAGAAAGTGGCCTATCGAACAATCCTTTTGGAGGCTTAGACTTGTCTCAATTATTTGATTAGGAGTGCCTATGAAACCTGAAAAACCTAAAAATCTAGGTTTTAAGCAGATATACTTTAATCTAGATAAAATACTCTTTCTCTTTTTCTTGACTTTCATGATGATTGAGTTTGTCTGGTTACCGTCAAATTCTTGGATTGCTGGACTTTTACTCCGTCAGACAGGCTATCTCTTTCTATCCTACAACAATATTTTTGCCATTATAAAGGGTTCTCCCTTTGTTAGTCTTGCTTTATTTACTCTGGTAATTGTTAATTTACTGGTCGCCTATTACCAGATAGGACTTCTCTTTATCGGAGCCCGGCACCTCCTCTATCATGAAAAGAGAACTTTGCTGGAGTACAGTCGTAAGGTCTTTCGCCAAAGTTTCTTGTTTATGAAGCAAGTGACACTTTCCAAGATAGCCTTTATCTTCTTTTATGTCATGATGCTCTTTCCATTGATTCGAAAGATTTTAAAGATTTACTACCTCAATAAAATTGTCATTCCAGACTTTATCGTTGATTATGTGGAAGACAAGTATTGGCTAGTAGGTATAGTGGTTACTATTCTGGCTTTACTGCTATTTTACATTTCAGTGCGCTTGATGTTTGCCCTACCTCAGCTTTTATTTGAGAAGAAAACAGTCAAAGAAGCAGTCAGATACAGTCTAGAGAAGACAAGAAAGCACTCTTGGTTTTATATTTGGAACTTGCTTTGGATTGTCGTCAAAACCTACCTATTTTTCATTCTTTTATTGATCCCAATCTTGACAAGTCAGGCACTGATGGATGGTTTGACCCATAAGGAATCTCTTGTGCTGGGAATTATCAACTTTGTCTTGATTAAGAATTTCCACTATATGGCCTTGACTTACTTTCTCATTAAGTTTGTTTCCTTCTTAACAGGAGAAGAATTAGAAATCACACCAAGGAGAAAGAAAGACCACTGGATGAGATGGGGAGTGATGGGATGTGCTGGTATCTTTTTCGCTCTTGAGGGTTATGTTTATTTAGAAGCTCCAGTTGCCAATAAACCTTTGATTATCTCTCACAGGGGAGTTTCTAATAAGAATGGTGTGCAAAATACCGTCCAATCACTAGAAAAAACCGCTCAGTTATCTCCAGACTTCGTTGAGACGGATGTTCAGGAAACAAAAGATGGCCAGTTTGTCATGATGCATGATGCCAATATCAAGAATTTGACAGGAGTTAATGCCAAACCTCAGGATTTAACCTTGGAGGAATTGACCAAACTCGATATTTCAGAAAATGGTTATCATAGCAAGGTGTCTAGTTTTGATGACTATCTCAATAAAGCCAATGAATTACATCAAAAACTCCTTATTGAAATTAAAACTAGTCGAAAAGATAGCCCAGATATGATGAAACGATTTATGGAAAAATATGGAACAGTTCTTAAGCAGAATGGTCACCAAATGCAATCTTTAGACTACCATGTGATTGATCAGGTGCTAGCCTACGATTCACAAATTCCAGTCTATTTCATCCTACCTTACAATAGTATTTTTCCAAGAACCAAGGCCACAGGTTATACTATGGAGTATTCAACCTTGGATGAAAATTTTGTCAACAAGCTTTGGAATACCGATCAGAAATTGTATGTTTGGACAATTAATAGTTCAGAGTCCTTTGATAAATCTGTTCATTTGGGTGCAGACGGCATGATAACGGATGATTTGGAAATGATTCAAGAGCAGGTTACCATTGCCCAAGAAGACCCAGAGTATACGGAATTGCTTTTCAAACAGGCCATGGAATTCTTTAATTTTTAGTAATCAAAAAGAGGAACAGTTGTTCCTCCCATGATAGGCAAGTATTCTCTTGAATGCTTGTTTTTCTTATGCTTAGAATGGCAATTTTCCAGCGAAAGCACCTAGTTTTTTCTTAGTCGTTTCATCGATTTGTTCAAGAGCAGAGTTGATGGCTTGAACTGTCATATCTGAAAGAGTTTCAAGGTCTTCTGGGTCAACAACTGCTGGATTGAAGTCAATGCTGACAACTTTCTTATCTCCAGTCAAGGTCGCTTGAACAAGGTCTTGAGCAGATTTGCCAACAAATTGCATAGCAGCAAGTTCAGCTTGGCTTTGTTCCATTTGTTTTTGAAGTTTTTGTGCTTGACGCATCATGTTTTGCATGTTCATCATGGTGATTTACAGTTTCCTTTTATCTTATTTTCTTTCCTATTTTATCAATTTTGGGGTTAAAAGTCTATTGTTAGTATAAATCCCCTAACATTAAATTACCGAAGAGATTTTCGAAGAGTACGAGTTTGGAACATGAAAACAGCAGTTGATTTGAAGAAACAAAAAAGAACAGCCAAAACTGTTCTTTTTTATGATTATTTGAGACCGTATTTTTTGTTGAAACGATCCACGCGTCCATCTGCTTGAGTGAACTTTTGACGTCCAGTGTAGAATGGGTGTGAGTCTGATGAAATTTCCACACGGATCAATGGGTAAGTTTCGCCTTCGAACTCAACTGTTTCGTTAGAGCGTTTTGTTGAACCGCTAAGGAATTGGTAACCAGTAGTTGTGTCCATGAAGACAACTGGGCGATATTCTGGATGGATATCTTTTTTCATTTTGCAATATTTCCTTTCTGCCATGGTCTCTTTGCGAGCCATAGATTGTTACCATACTAGTCTATCAGATTCTGAAAAGTTTGGCAAGTATTTTATCAGTTTTTAAGCAAGTTTTTTAACTTTTGGTAGATGATTTCGTTTTCTTCTAGGCTATAGGAATTAGCACCACTTGCTAGAGGGTGGCCTCCACCATCATGTTCTTTGGCAATTTCATTGATAGGATGAATTTTACTGCGTAAGCGAACACGGTAGTGGCCATCAGCCTGCTCCACAAAAATTCCCCAGAGACTAACACTGTCAATGCGTCCAGGAGCCCCCACAATGGCTGCAGTTTCAGCATCGGTCACATTGAATTGTTTCAAGACTTCTTGACTCAGGATAACGCGAGCTGCACCATTTTCATCCACTTCCAGATGGTCGTAGATATAGCCTTGAAGTTTAGCAATTTTGTAGCTCATAGTGTCCATTTTGCGAGTGAGAGCCGCAAAGTCAAAGTTCTGTTCTCTCAGAGATGCAGCCAGGCGGAGAGTCCGTGCAGTGGTAGAAGGGTAGAGGAATCGACCTGTATCACCAACAATTCCTGCAAAAAGTAGCTCAGCAGCTAGATCTGACAAGGCCAGATGGGTTGTTTCAGCAAATAGGGTAATCATCTCACTAGCACTGCTAGAATTAGTGTCTACCCAAGATAGATCACCATATACATCATCATTTGGATGGTGGTCAATCTTAATGAGAAAATCACCTTGACTATAGCGCTTATCATCGATGCGAGCAGTGTTGGCCGTATCACAGACGATGACAAGGGCGCCTTGGTAGGCACTATCTTCAACAAGATCCATTTCAGCCATCCAAGTGAGAGTTGGTTCATCAAAACCAACGGCTTTGATAGTTTTTTCTGGGAAATGATGTTTGAGAAGAGCTTTCAATCCCACCTGACTTCCCAAGGCATCAGGGTCTGGTTTCATATGACGGTGAATGATAATCGTGTCGTATTCTTTAATTTTTTCTAAAATTTGATGGCAAATGTCCATAAATAACCTCAATTCTTTCTCATTTCATTGTAGCACAAGAATTTTTATTTTTAAAATGAAAAAGATGTGATATAATGGAGAAAGATAAATTGAGGAGGACGATATGGCATTAGCAAAAATTGTATTTGCCAGTATGACCGGTAATACCGAAGAAATTGCAGATATTGTAGCAGACAAATTACGTGACTTGGGCTTGGATGTCGATGTTGATGAATGTACAACTGTTGACGCTTCAGACTTCTTGGAAGCAGACATCGCTATCGTTGCGACCTATACTTATGGTGATGGTGAATTGCCAGATGAGATGATGGACTTCTACGAAGACCTAGCAGATCTCAACTTGAATGGCAAAATTTACGGAGTGGTCGGCTCAGGAGATACCTTCTACGATGAATTCTGTAAGGCTGTCGATGACTTTGACCGCGTTTTTGTAGCGACAGGAGCAGAAAAAGGTTCAGAGTGTGTCAAAGTTGATCTCTCTGCTGAGGAAGAAGATATTGAACGCTTGGAACAATTTGCAGAAGAATTGGCTGCAAAAGTAGGATAAGAATAAACGTGCGCTGATGCAATCAATCAGTGCATTTTTCTTATCGTGACTTGGGATTTTACTAGCCTATTTGATGGCTTTTTGATACAATAATTCAAATAAAGGAGGAGACACTATGGATTTAGATATTATTCGCCAAGAAATTGATCAAATCGACGATCAAATTGTCAAACTATTAGAAGAACGAATGCATTTGGTTGAGGGCGTTGTCGCTTATAAGAAGGCATCGGGTAAACCGATTTTAGATACCAAGAGAGAAGCGGTTATTTTTGAAAAGGTTAGGAGTCGTGTAGAAGAAAAGCGCTATCAGGAGACTATTGTTGCAACGTTTTCGGACATACTCAAACGTTCGCGTGATTATCAGGATCAAAACATCAAATGAAAAAAGAACAATTTTATCCGCTAGGGATTTTTCTAGCTTCCATGTTGGGTGGACTGGTTCGTTACCTGCTTTCCACTTGGTTACCAGCCAGTCCAGATTTTCCTTGGGGAACCCTTCTTGTCAACTATCTAGGCATTTTCTGCTTGGTTTATCTTGTTAAGGGTTATTTGGTCTATAAAGGGACTAGTAAGGGATTAGTTTTAGCACTGGGTACAGGTTTTTGCGGAGGTTTAACAACCTTTTCTAGTCTCATGCTTGATGCTGTGAAACTGCTGGATACAGGGCGTTATCTTAGTTTAGTTATGTATTTGCTTTTGAGTATTGGTGGAGGTCTACTCTGGGCTTATTTTCTAGGGAGGAAGAAATGGTAATCGTCTATCTTGCAATTGCTTGTGGTTTCGGAGCTTTAGTGCGCTATTTCTTTTCCCGCTATAATCAAGCTTCTAAATTACCACTCGGAACGCTCATAGCTAATCTTTTAGGTTGCTTTTTGATTGGATTATTCTACAATCATGTAGAATCCAAGGAAGTCTATGCTATTTTAGCGACGGGTTTTTGTGGAGGGTTAACAACCTTCTCTACCTTGAATGACGAACTACAAAGACTGATCACTGACAAGAAGATATTTTATTCTTACCTGACTTTGACTTATATAGGTGGTTTGGTTGCGATTTTTTTAGGAATTCTGCTATAAATTTCTTTACTTTTTTGTGGAAATTTGGTAGACTGTATCTTGTGTGTAATGGACGCACAAAAATACAGTTTATCCGCTGAGGAAGATTCCTCAAGATTGACAAAGATAGGAGAATAAAATGAATCCATTAATCCAAAGCTTGACTGAAGGTCAACTTCGTACAGATATCCCATCATTCCGTCCTGGTGACACTGTTCGTGTACACGCGAAAGTTGTCGAAGGTAACCGTGAACGTATCCAGATTTTTGAAGGTGTTGTTATTGCACGTAAAGGTGCTGGCATCTCAGAAAACTACACAGTTCGTAAAATCTCTAACGGTGTAGGTGTTGAGCGTATCTTCCCAATCCACACTCCACGTGTTGAAAAAATCGAAGTTGTTCGTTACGGTAAAGTACGTCGTGCGAAATTGTACTACTTGCGTGCTCTTCAAGGTAAAGCAGCTCGTATCAAAGAAATCCGTCGTTAATTCGACTAAAAAACTCTGCTTTTTCAGCAGAGTTTTTATCTAGCTCCCTTAGTTCAATGGATATAACAACTCCCTCCTAAGGAGTAGTTGCAGGTTCGATTCCTGCAGGGGGCATGTAAAGGCATATGAGTATGTTGTGAATGGACGATCAGCTATTGAATGTATTATCGGTCAGTATCAAGTTAAAACTGATAAAAAATCAGGAATTACGATGATCCAAATGACTATAGTGAGGATGAGAAATATATCTTCAATTTACTATTGAGAATTATCAATGTATCTGTACAAACGGTTGACTTAATTAATAGCTTACCTAAATTTGAGGTGGAGGGGTTTTAATTATGAATTTAAATGGAAGTGTTTCAGATTTATTTATATTTTTGATAAAGTTTACATTAATACTTACTGTTTTTTATTTCTATTTTAAAAATATAAATAGAAATAAATTGAGAAATCCTTATTTCAGAAGTATTGATAGAATTTTAAGCAAGTATTATTCAGGTTATTTTTTTAAGTTTTATGACTTGCAATACTATCCGGATTTAAAGTTTATTTATAGAAATTTGTTGTTTGAGTTTAACAATGAAGGAATATATCCTGAAACATTAGAATCATATATTAAAACTGAAATTAAAAAATCATCTTATATAAAAAAATCTTTAGCTCTAGTAATAGCTTTCTTTGGAGGTAAAGAATTAAATACTCTAATTACTAATTTTAATAGTATTAGCACTTATATTAATTTCGAAAGTATAGGTATTTTCAAAATTAATAACCTATCTTCCATTTTAGCTAATCCAGAAATTCGAAATATATTATTAGTATGTTTAGCAATCCTTATTTTCTTTTTATTTATATTCGCTGTTTTATTACTTGATAATACCTCTTTTATTAGAAAACATAGTTTAAATAAGCAAGGAAAACATATAATAGAAGATGTGATAGCTTACTATAAAAATCACGAAAATAAAGAAAATTTTAACTCGAACGATTTTGTATTCACAGATGAGTATATTTCTTTATTATATATTAGAATCATAAAGATTGAAAACATGTACATAATCAATTTCCCTAAGAAACTTATAGAAAAAAGAAGCAAGCATGAATGGAATATAGAAAATGTAAGAGGTAGACTTGATATTCCTAATGTACTTTTAAATAATCAGAAGTATACATTTATTTTTAAGAGAGAGTCAGAAAATTCTATTCCACGTTTAGATGATGTTAGATTTCAAAATGGTACTAGTGTAACAACAGTGGAACTAGAAAAGTTAAAAAAAATATTTGAAATACTATTTTTAGGCTCTGAAATTGAATATAATAAATTCACATCTGTCGAAAAAATGCTTTATAAATTCACGGTAAATAAAGAACACCCTAATATGTGGAGTAAAGTCATCAAATATTTAAAATACGTAATTTTAATAGTAGGAACTCTTCTTTTTCTATTTTTACTAATTATTGTAGGGATATTTATTTTTAGAGACTATTTCTTTTATACATTAGTTACCCTTTATTTACTTTTTAAACTAGCTCATTCAGTAGTGAAAAAATTATTTAGTTAATTTAAGTGATAAATTATTAGATGGTTTAGTTTAAAACCAACTCAATTTGTAAAATTGAGCAGACAGAAAAAGCTATCAGTTATTTTTAGGGTAAAGTGTATACGAAAACCGCTCAGCTGAGCGGTTTTCGTCTATTCATACCCTTTTACAGTACCCATGTACGGATGGCATGGGCAACGCCGGATTCATCGTTAGATTTAGTTATGTATTTGGCGATTTTTTTGATTTCTGGATTTCCATTTTCCATGACAACTGGATTGCCAACGACTTCCAGCATGGCACGGTCGTTTTCTTCGTCACCGATAGCCATGGTTTGATCTTTGGTCAATCCGAGTTTTTCAGCTAAGTGAGTAATGGCTGAACCCTTGTCCACATTCTTTTTAAGGAGTTCGAGGTAGAAAGGAGCAGACTTGTTGATGGAGTAGCGTTCGTAAAATTCCGCTGGTATCTTTTCAATTGCAGCATCGAGAATTTCTGGTTCATCGATAAACATACACTTGACGATTTCCTTGCCAGCCATTTCTTCAGGTGTGCGGTAAAAGATAGGCATGCTGACGAGGGTTGATTCGTGCACTGTGTATTTTCCGATATTGCGATTGGCAGTGTAGATACCGTCCTTGGTAATGGCATGCATGTGGACACCGAGCTTGCGGCTGAGGAATTCCATATCCAGATAATCCTCATAAGTCAAGGATTCACTGATAATCTCATGACCTGTAGCAGTTTCTTGGACAAGGGCACCATTGAAGGTCACGACATAGTCACCCTCGTCTCTCAACTGCAAGTCGTCCAGAAGTTTGGCAACACCTGCGATAGGGCGGCCAGTTGCAATCACGACTTTGACACCAGCTTCTTTGGCATCTTGGATGGCAGAAAAGACTTTAGGAGTGATTTCCTTTTGGCTATTGACTAGGGTTCCGTCGATATCAACGGCAATTAGTTTAATACTCATAAATTTCCTCTTCTAGTTTTTATTTGGGGTAAAATGATCGTTCTCAATCAAGTGTAAAAATTGCTGGGTGATGCTTGCGAAGATGCTGTTTTGATCCAACATTTCTTTTGGAAAATAGAAACGATTATCTCCGTGGCGACTGCCAGCAAGGGATTGGACGATAGGAGATAGGCTAGAGAGTTCGGCCAGTTCTCCATTTTTTTGTAGAATCTCAATCTGGGTCCGTGGATTTTCAGATTCGGGACGATAGATATCATAAGGGAGGTCGAAGTTCTTATGAATGGCAGTATAGTAGTCGGGATCAAAGCCGATGTCCTCAACTAATTTTCTCATGCTAGTGAGTTGGTCTTGGTCTTCTTGTGAAAAGGTAATGGATTTAAAGACCTTGCGATTGACAAAGCGTTGCGACAGATCTGCAAGTATCTTGTCAGGACTGGTCATCCAGAGCTGGAAGTAGGTATTCATGACACCATCATCTAGAGCCAGATAGTCAGTCAAGGTTACATTTTTTTCAAAGAAAGGCAGGAGGTGTGGAGATGTGCGTGCAAAGAAGTCCTTGTCTGCAGGATAGAGTTCCTTGGCGCGCTTGAGGAGATTCTGTAGGAGAACTTCCATGGCGCGTGTTGCTGGATGGAAATAAACCTGCATATACATTTGGTAACGACTGAGGACATAGTCTTCGATGGCATGCATGCCATTGCGCTGAAAGGCGATACCATTTTCGACAGGACGAATGACTCGGAGGATTCGAGTCAGGTCAAATTCTCCATAGGAAGCTCCTGTAAAATAAGAGTCGCGTAAGAGATAGTCCATACGGTCTGCATCAATCTGGCTGGAAATGAGCTGCACAACCTGCTTGTTAGGATAGGTATGATCAATAACACTGGCTACCTTTTCTGGAAAATCTGGCGCCACTTGTAGTAGGACTTGGTGAATCTCTGTCTCAGGACTTTGAATAATCTCCTGAGTAATCGCCTCATGGTCTGTATCAAAGAGATGTTCAAAAGTATGGGAGTAGGCACCGTGTCCTAAATCGTGTAAAAGAGCCGCAGTCATGGTTAAGAGAGACTCGGCAGGATTCCATTCCTCAGGATATTTTTCTTCAAAAATCTCTGTGATACGTCGTGCAATCTCATAGACTCCTAGACAGTGAGAGAAGCGACTATGCTCTCCACCATGGAAGGTATAACTGGAAGTTCCCAGTTGCTTAATGCGGCGCAAGCGTTGAAATTCTTTTGTATTAATCAAGTCATAGATGATATGATTATTGACATGGATGTAGTTGTGAACTGGGTCACGGAATACTTTTTCGTTCATATGACCATTATAGCAAAATCCTGCTCTTTTTGGTAAAATAGTAGGACAAGAGACAAGAAAGAGGACCTGATGTGAAGATTCGGATGAGAAATACGATTCAGTTTGATGAGCAGTTGGAAGTGATTGACCAACTCTATGATGTTGAAGTGCATGAGAAGGGAGATTATCGCTATTTGCTTTTCTACAATGAGGAAAAGGAAAAAGTAGTCATTAAATTTCATGGTCAAGAACTGGTGATGACCCGTTTTTCCAATCCGAAAACAATTATGCGTTTTCTAAAGGATAGTGATAGTTTGGCCTATATCCCCACACCTATGGGCATGCAGGAGTTTATTATCCAAACGAATCGTTATCAAGTGGATGGACAAAAGATTGAGCTAGCCTATCAACTACAAAATCAAGAGGGCCATCCCTTTGCCAGCTATCAATTGGAAATTACTTGGGGCTAGTCTCATGTCTTTTTCAAATTTAGCTAGCTATCTTCTTGGATTGGCTTCCTAGTGTGGTAGATTAGGCTAATTTTTGGTATAATAAAAGTTATGGAAATTGAAAAAACCAATCGTATGAATGCGCTCTTTGAATTTTATGCGGCGCTTTTGACAGATAAGCAAATGAATTATATCGAGCTATACTACGCTGATGATTACAGCCTTGCTGAGATTGCCGAGGAGTTTGGTGTCAGTCGTCAGGCTGTCTATGACAATATCAAGCGAACAGAAAAGATTCTGGAAGATTATGAGATGAAATTGCACATGTATTCGGACTACATTGTCCGTAGTCAAATTTTTGACCAGATTTTGGAGCGCTATCCCAAGGATGACTTTCTGCAGGAGCAGATAGAAATTTTAACAAGCATTGATAATAGAGAATAAGAGGAAGAAACATGGCATTTGAAAGTTTAACAGAACGTTTACAGAACGTCTTTAAAAATCTACGTAAAAAAGGAAAAATCTCTGAATCTGATGTCCAAGAGGCAACCAAAGAAATTCGCTTGGCCTTGCTTGAGGCCGACGTTGCCTTGCCTGTTGTAAAGGACTTTATCAAGAAAGTTCGTGAGCGTGCAGTCGGGCATGAGGTCATTGATACCCTTAATCCTGCGCAACAAATTATTAAAATCGTTGATGAGGAACTGACAGCTGTTTTAGGTTCTGATACAGCGGAGATTATCAAGTCACCTAAGATTCCAACCATCATCATGATGGTCGGTTTGCAGGGGGCTGGTAAAACAACTTTTGCAGGTAAACTTGCCAACAAACTCAAGAAGGAAGAAAATGCTCGTCCTTTGATGATTGCGGCGGATATCTATCGTCCAGCAGCCATTGATCAGCTTAAGACCTTGGGACAACAGATTGATGTGCCTGTCTTCGCTCTTGGGACAGAGGTTCCAGCTGTGGAGATTGTTCGTCAAGGTTTGGAACAAGCCCAAGCCAATCATAATGACTATGTCTTGATTGATACGGCAGGTCGTTTGCAGATTGATGAGCTTTTGATGAATGAACTTCGTGACGTGAAAGCACTAGCTCAACCAAATGAAATTCTGCTCGTCGTTGATGCCATGATTGGTCAAGAAGCGGCCAATGTTGCGCGTGAGTTTAATGCTCAGTTGGAAGTGACTGGGGTTATCCTTACCAAGATTGATGGAGATACTCGTGGTGGTGCGGCTCTATCTGTTCGTCACATTACCGGAAAACCAATCAAGTTCACTGGTACAGGTGAAAAGATTACGGACATTGAGACCTTCCACCCAGACCGCATGTCTAGCCGTATCCTTGGCATGGGGGATATGCTCACTCTGATTGAGAAAGCTTCTCAGGAATACGATGAGCAAAAAGCCCTTGAAATGGCTGAGAAGATGCGTGAAAACACCTTTGATTTCAATGATTTCATTGATCAGTTGGATCAGGTGCAAAACATGGGACCAATGGAAGACTTGCTCAAGATGATTCCAGGTATGGCTAACAATCCAGCCCTTCAAAACATGAAGGTGGATGAGCGTCAGATTGCGCGAAAACGTGCCATTGTGTCCTCCATGACACCTGAAGAACGTGAAAACCCAGATTTGTTAAATCCAAGCCGTCGCCGTCGTATCGCAGCTGGTTCTGGAAATACCTTTGTCGAAGTCAATAAATTTATCAAGGACTTTAACCAGGCTAAACAGCTCATGCAAGGTGTCATGTCTGCAGATATGAACAAAATGATGAAGCAAATGGGAATCAATCCAAACAACCTTCCTAAAAATATGCCAAATATGGGAGGAATGGATATGTCTGCCCTTGAAGGAATGATGGGACAAGGCGGTATGCCTGACCTGTCAGCTCTCGGAGGAGCAGGAATGCCAGATATGAGCCAAATGTTTGGTGGCGGACTCAAAGGTAAAATCGGTGAATTTGCTATGAAACAGTCCATGAAACGCATGGCGAATAAAATGAAGAAAGCAAAGAAGAAACGCAAGTAAGATAAGGGAAGGCCGCAGGGCTTTCCTTTTTTAGAAAGAAGAAAAATGAGCACTTCAGTAGTTGGAAATGCTCGTTTTTTGATGTATTTAGACTCTTAATCTTTATTTTCGTATGGTAAGATCAAGTTCAAGATGATTCCTGTCATAGCTGATAGGGCAGTTCCTGAAAGGGTAACTGGACCGAGTTTAAGGATAGCTCCCCCAAGTCCAAGGACCAACATAGCACTTGCGATGATGAGGTTACGCATTTGACTGAAATCCACACGTTCTTTGATCAAGACTTTCAAACCATTACTTGCGATAACTCCGTAGAGAAGGATTGACATACCACCAAGTACAGCATTTGGAATGGTTGAAATCAAGGCAGTGAATTTACCAAGGAAGCTAAGGGCAATCGCGATGAAGGCAGCGTTACGGATAACTGAGACAGAAGCGATACGAGTCATACCGATAACCCCTGTATTTTCTCCATAAGTTGTATTGGCTGGTCCACCAAGGAAGGCAGAAACTGAAGTTGCGATACCGTCACCAAGAAGAGTACGGTGAAGACCTGGTTCTTTCAAGAATTGACGGCCACAGATTTGACCCAAAACAGTATGGTCTCCGATATGTTCAGAAATTGTTACGATAGCGATTGGCAAGATAGCGATGGTTTCTGGGCCAAAGTAAAGATTGTATTCTTTAAAGGCACCACCTGTGCTAAATGGCAAGTAGAAACCAGGAATTTCAAACCAGTTAGCTTTAAGAACTGGTGTAAAGTCAACCAAGCCAAGGGTTAGTGCGAAGAGGTAACCACCGATAATGGCAAAGAGGAATGGAATGATTCGTAGGAAGCCTTTTCCTTTTGTATTGATAAAGGCAGCAATCAAGAACGTAACAACGGCTACAAGAGCATTTTTCCAATTTCCGTCTGCTACAAGACCTGCATTGGTAACAGCTGAACCTGCAAGTCCAAGACCGATAACGATGATCATAGGACCGATAATGATTGGTGGCAAGAGTTTATCAATCCATTTTGTTCCTACAAATCGGATGCTGGTAGCAACAAGGACATATACCAAACCAGTCAAGATAACCCCTGTTTGGGCAGCAGATACATCGCCACCCATTTCTTTCATAGCAAGTGACATAGCTGTGATAAAGGCAAATGAAGAACCTAGATAAACTGGAACTTTAAAACCAGTTGAAATCATGTAGATGAGTGTCCCAACACCTGAAGCAAAAAGGGCAACAGATACAGGCATTCCCAAAATCAATGGTACCAAGATGGTCGCACCAAACATAGCGAAAACGTGTTGGAAGCTAAGGAGAATTCCTTTTCCAGCCGAAGGACGTTGGTCAACGTCTAGTAACAAATCAACAGTTGATTCTTGTTTCATATAAACCTCACTTTTGGGCATCAAAAAAGAGCCCATTATTTTACAGCAATAGGCCCTCAGAGTAAGACTTCTTTAAAATCTAGACTTTAAAGAGTTTCAAATATTTCTGTGTCTTCGTCACCTCACGGGATGACATTAAAAACCTTTGCTTGTGATAGTATAGCAAAAATTACAAACTTTGTAAATATTTTTTTACTAAAAATAGCATAAAAATCTAGTTATCCGCATAAAAACTGGACTTATCACACTTTATCAAGGTCAAAACCACTCAATTTACTACTAATTTACTACTTATGAATGAGCTTTGATACGACGATTTATCCTTGAAAAGTGAAGATATAAAGATACTTCCAATAAAATTTGAATATTTAATAGGTAGACACTTCAAAAAATGAGGTGTCTATTTTTTTACCCGATTTTGAAAGGAAGTGAACTTATGAAAACAAAAAATCAAGAATCAAAAGGTCGTTCCCCACTCTTTAAGACCATCAAACATTCATTCAGCCAATAAAAAAGAAAGGATAGGTAAAAATATGGAACTTAAATTTGTGATTCCCAACATGGAAAAAACATTCGGCAATTTAGAATTTGCTGGCGAGGATAAAGTCGTTCAGCGAAGAATCAACGGACGGCTAACTGTCTTATCAAGAAGCTATAATCTCTATTCTGATGTTCAAAGAGCAGATGATATTGTGGTGGTGCTTCCTGCTGAAGCTGGCGAAAAACATTTCGGCTTTGAGGAACGTGTGAAGTTAGTCAATCCACGTATTACCGCAGAGGGCTACAAAATCGGCACTCGTGGTTTTACAAATTACCTTTTACATGCTGACGACATGATAAAAGAATAAAGAAAGAGAGGAAAAATGATGAGATTAGCAAATGGCATTGTATTAGATAAAGACACGACTTTTGGAGAATTGAAATTCTCTGCTCTACGTCGTGAAGTGAGAATCCAAAATGAAGACGGGTCGGTTTCAGATGAAATCAAGGAACGTACCTATGACTTAAAATCCAAAGGACAAGGACGCATGATTCAAGTAAGTATTCCTGCCAGCGTGCCTTTGAAAGAGTTTGATTATAACGCACGGGTGGAACTTATCAATCCCATTGCGGACACCGTTGCTACTGCCACCTATCAAGGAGCAGATGTTGACTGGTATATCAAGGCAGACGATATTGTGCTGACAAAGGATTCTAGTTCATTCAAAGCTCAACCACAAGCAAAGAAAGAACCGACACAAGACAAATAGTCGCTAGGTAGAAAGGAGACTTTTTCGCATGAAACAGCGTGGTAAAAGGATTCGCCCATCTGGTAAAGATTTAGTCTTTCATTTTACGATAGCGTCACTCCTGCCTGTTTTCCTGCTGGTTGTCGGACTGTTTCATGTGAAGACAATCCAGCAGATCAACTGGCAGGATTTTAACCTATCACAAGCAGATAAGATTGACATTCCCTATTTAATTATCAGTTTCAGTGTCGCAATTCTTATCTGCTTGCTGGTAGCGTTTGTATTCAAACGGGTTCGCTATGATACGGTTAAACAACTTTACCACCGTCAAAAACTGGCAAAGATGATACTTGAAAACAAGTGGTATGAATCTGAACAGGTCAAAACAGAGGGTTTCTTTAAAGATAGTGCTGGTCGTACAAAGGAAAAGATAACCTACTTCCCTAAAATGTATTATCGACTTAAAAATGGCTTGATACAGATACGGGTGGAAATCACGCTGGGAAAATATCAAGACCAACTCTTACACTTGGAAAAGAAATTAGAGAGTGGCTTGTACTGTGAGCTGACGGATAAAGAGTTAAAGGATTCCTATGTGGAATATACTTTGCTCTATGACACCATAGCCAGTCGTATTTCTATTGATGAAGTAGAAGCTAAAGATGGTAAACTTCGCTTAATGAAAAACGTATGGTGGGAATATGATAAGCTCCCTCATATGTTGATTGCTGGTGGTACAGGTGGCGGTAAAACTTACTTTATACTGACACTGATTGAAGCCTTGCTTCATACAGATTCAAAACTGTATATTCTTGACCCGAAAAATGCTGACCTTGCGGACTTAGGTTCTGTGATGGCAAATGTCTACTATAGAAAAGAAGACTTGCTTTCTTGCATTGAAACATTCTATGAAGAAATGATGAAACGTAGTGAGGAAATGAAGCAGATGAAGAACTATAAGACTGGCAAAAATTATGCTTACTTAGGTCTCCCGGCACACTTCTTAATCTTTGATGAATACGTCGCTTTCATGGAAATGCTGGGAACAAAAGAAAACACCGCAGTTATGAATAAGCTGAAACAGATTGTCATGTTAGGTCGTCAAGCTGGCTTCTTTCTAATACTGGCTTGTCAACGTCCAGACGCAAAATATTTAGGCGACGGAATCCGTGATCAGTTTAATTTCAGAGTGGCTTTAGGTCGTATGTCTGAAATGGGCTATGGCATGATGTTTGGCAGTGACGTACAAAAGGATTTCTTCTTAAAGCGAATCAAAGGTCGTGGCTATGTTGATGTAGGAACAAGTGTCATATCAGAGTTTTATACTCCCCTTGTACCAAAAGGATATGATTTCTTGGAGGAAATTAAAAAGTTATCCAACAGCAGACAGTCCACGCAGGCGACGTGCGAAGCGGAAGTCGCAGGTGTGGACTGATCTTGCTGGCTGGTGTGGCAATAGCCACGCCAGCACTTAACCCCCCGTATCTAACAGGGGGGTACAAATCGACAGGAAACAGTCAAAAAAACATTAGAAAATCCTTTGGTTACAAGGGATTTACAAAATTTCAGCGTATGTCAAATGGGCTTTAAAAGTTGACATACGCCTTTTTGATTGGAGGGATTTTTACTGAATGAACAAACTTGGTTACAGCATTTAAAAGAAAAACGCTTGGCTTATGGACTATCTCAAAACCGTTTAGCTGTTGCGACTGGTATTACAAGGCAGTATCTAAGCGATATTGAAACAGGAAAAGTCAAGCCATCAGAGGATTTACAGCAGTCCCTTTGGGAAGCTCTGGAACGCTTCAATCCCGACGCTCCCCTTGAAATGCTGTTTGATTATGTAAGGATTCGCTTTCCGACAACAGACGTACAGCAGGTGGTCGAAAACATCTTACAACTGAAACTGTCCTATTTTCTTCATGAGGACTATGGTTTCTATTCTTATTCAGAGCATTATGCTTTAGGCGACATATTCGTCCTTTGCTCCCATGAACTGGACAAAGGAGTTCTGGTGGAATTGAAAGGTCGTGGGTGCAGACAATTTGAAAGCTATCTTCTGGCACAACAAAGAAGCTGGTATGAGTTCTTTATGGACGTTTTGGTGGCTGGCGGTGTGATGAAACGCCTTGACCTTGCCATTAACGATAAGACAGGGATTTTGAATATCCCTGTACTCACTGAAAAGTGCCAACAGGAAGAATGTATCTCCGTCTTCCGCAGTTTTAAAAGCTATCGCAGTGGCGAACTGGTACGCAAAGAGGAAAAGGAATGTATGGGAAACACCCTCTATATCGGTTCATTACAAAGTGAAGTTTATTTCTGTATCTATGAAAAGGACTACGAGCAGTACAAGAAAAATGATATTCCCATTGAAGACGCAGAAGTAAAAAACCGTTTTGAGATTCGATTGAAAAATGAGCGTGCCTATTATGCAGTCCGTGATTTACTCGTCTATGACAATCCAGAGCATACCGCCTTTAAAATTATCAATCGGTATATCCGTTTTGTAGATAAAGACGATTCCAAACCTCGTTCTGATTGGAAACTGAATGAAGAATGGGCTTGGTTTATTGGGAACAATCGTGAACGATTAAAACTAACCACAAAACCAGAGCCTTACTCCTTCCAAAGGACGCTGAACTGGCTATCTCATCAAGTTGCCCCGACCTTAAAGGTTGCGATTAAACTTGATGAAATCAACCAGACGCAGGTTGTAAAAGACATTCTCGACCATGCGAAACTGACAGACCGACACAAGCAGATTTTGAAGCAACAGTCAGTAAAAGAACAGGACGTGATAACAACAAAAAAATAACTCAAATACAAATTCATTGAATATAGAGAGGAGAACATTTTTATGAATTTTGGACAAAACCTTTATAACTGGTTTCTATCAAAC
Organism: Streptococcus mitis; assembly: GCF_905187535.1. Lineage (GTDB taxonomy): Bacteria > Bacillota > Bacilli > Lactobacillales > Streptococcaceae > Streptococcus > Streptococcus mitis_BS. The sequence goes on along the minus strand of NZ_CAJJIE010000059.1, from coordinate 88,568 downwards.
GCTCAATCACTGGTGCTTTTAGCAATCGTTGTGATTGGCTTGTATCTTGGCTTCAAGCGTGAGTTTAGCAAACTGATTGGCTTTTTAATTATTGCGATTATTGCGGTTGGCTTAGTCTTCAACGCTGCTGGAGTAAAAGACATTTTACTAGAGCTATTCAATCGCATTATTGGTGCTTAAATAAAACCGTTCTTTTGTGGAATATAAGTGGTTTTCTTATGTTCCGCAAAGGAATGGTACACCAAACGAAGTGCGGTAGGGATTTTTGAATCTCTACAAAGAAAGGACGTGAATATATGGACGATATGCAAGTCTATATTGCGAATTTAGGCAAATACAATGAGGGCGAATTGGTCGGTGCGTGGTTTACCTTTCCCATTGACTTTGAGGAAGTCAAAGAGAAAATCGGCTTGAATGATGAATATGAGGAATACGCCATTCATGACTACGAGTTACCCTTTACGGTTGACGAATACACTTCCATTGGCGAACTCAATCGACTATGGGAAATGGTATCGGAATTACCCGAAGAATTACAATCGGAGCTATCTGCTCTGCTCACTCATTTTTCAAGCATTGAAGAACTAAGCGAACATCAAGAGGATATTATCATTCATTCCGATTGTGATGATATGTATGACGTGGCACGCTACTACATTGAAGAAACGGGTGCTTTAGGCGAAGTACCAGCTAGTCTTCAAAACTATATTGATTATCAAGCCTATGGTCGGGATTTAGACCTTTCAGGAACGTTTATCTCAACCAATCATGGGATTTTTGAAATCGTCTATTAAATCTGTCGGTACATTACTACTGGCAGATTTTCTATTTTACGGGGTGGCTCAATCAGCTACCCCTATTTTTTATGAAAGGATTGATTACATGAAGAAAATACGAAGCTATACCAGTATCTGGTCTGTGGAAAAGGTACTGTATTCTATCAATGATTTTAGACTTCCGTTTCCCATAACCTTTACGCAAATGACATGGTTTGTCGTGTCACTCTTTGCAGTGATGATACTTGGCAACTTGCCCCCTCTTTCCATGATAGAGGGAGCATTTCTCAAATACTTTGGGATTCCTGTGGCTTTCACATGGTTTATGTCTACAAAAACTTTTGATGGTAAAAAGCCTTATGGATTTTTGAAGTCTGTCATTGCTTATGCACTGCGACCAAAGCTGACCTATGCAGGAAAAAAAGTAACGCTTGGCAGAAACCAGCCACAAGAAGCCATTACAGCAGTTAGGAGTGAATTTTATGGCATATCCAATTAAATACATTGAAAACAATCTCGTCTGGAATAAAGACGGGGAATGTTATGCTTACTATGAGCTTGTTCCTTACAATTACTCATTTCTAAGTCCAGAACAGAAAATACAAGTGCATGATTCTTTCAGACAGCTTATCGCACAAAATCGTGATGGCAAAATTCATGCTTTACAAATCAGTACAGAATCCAGCATACGTTCTGCACAAGAGCGTTCCAAAAATGAAGTCACTGGCAAGCTCAAAGCGGTTGCCTATGACAAAATCGACCAACAGACAGACGCTTTAATATCCATGATTGGCGAAAATCAAGTGAACTACCGTTTCTTTATCGGCTTTAAGTTGCTTCTCAACGATCAGGAGTTTTCTATGAAAAGTCTTACCGTTGAAGCAAAAAATGCTTTGTCTGATTTTGTCTATGATGTGAACCATAAGCTGATGGGCGATTTTGTTAGTATGAGTAATGATGAAATCCTGCGTTTTCAGAAGATGGAAAAGCTCTTAGAAAATAAAATCTCTCGTCGTTTCAAAATCCGCAGGTTAGATAAGGACGACTTCGGCTATCTGATTGAACACCTTTACGGACAGACAGGCACTGCCTATGAAGAGTATGAGTACCATCTATCAAAGAAAAAGCTGGATAATGAAACGCTGATTAAATACTATGACTTGATTAAGCCTACTCGCTGTTTGGTGGAAGAAAAACAGCGATATTTGAAAATCCAGCAGGAAGATGAAACCGTCTATGTAGCTTACTTTACCATTAACAGCATTGTCGGAGAACTGGACTTCCCGTCCTCTGAAATCTTCTACTACCAGCAACAGCAATTTACATTCCCGATTGATACGTCAATGAATGTGGAAATTGTAGCGAATCGTAAAGCCCTATCTACTGTCCGCAATAAAAAGAAAGAACTGAAAGACTTGGATAACCACGCTTGGCAAAGTGATAATGAAACCAGCTCCAATGTGGCGGAAGCTCTGGAAAGTGTGAATGAGCTGGAAACCAATTTAGACCAAAGCAAGGAATCTATGTACAAGCTGTCTTATGTGGTAAGGGTATCAGCAAATGATCTTGACGAACTCAAACGTCGTTGTAATGAAGTGAAAGATTTTTATGACGATTTAAGCGTAAAACTGGTACGACCATTTGGGGATATGCTCGGCTTACATGAAGAATTTTTACCTGCCAGCAAGCGTTATATGAATGATTATATTCAATACGTGACCTCTGATTTCCTCGCTGGTTTAGGTTTTGGTGCTACTCAAATGCTGGGGGAAAATGAGGGGATTTATGTTGGCTACAGCTTAGATACTGGACGCAATGTCTATCTGAAACCTGCTCTTGCCAGTCAAGGGGTTAAGGGTTCAGTAACCAATGCGTTAGCGTCGGCTTTTGTTGGTTCGCTGGGTGGTGGTAAATCCTTTGCGAATAACCTTATCGTCTATTATGCGGTGCTTTATGGGGCACAAGCAGTGATTGTAGACCCAAAAGCAGAACGTGGCAGATGGAAAGAAACCTTGCCAGAGATTTCCCATGAAATCAATATCGTCACTCTGACTTCTGATGAGAAAAACAAAGGCTTACTTGACCCTTATGTGATTATGAAAAATCCCAAAGATTCTGAATCACTGGCTATTGATATTCTGACATTCCTTACGGGGATTTCCTCTCGTGATGGGGAACGCTTCCCAATCCTTAGAAAAGCCATTCGTGCAGTAACCAATAGTGAAGTACGAGGGTTGATGAAAGTGATTGAGGAATTACGGGTTGAGAATACGCCACTAAGTACCAGTATAGCCGACCATATCGAAAGTTTTACAGACTATGACTTTGCACATTTATTATTCAGTAATGGTTATGTGGAGCAGTCTATCAGCTTAGAAAAACAACTGAACATTATACAGGTTGCGGACTTGGTACTTCCCGACAAGGAAACTTCCTTTGAGGAATATACCACTATGGAGCTTTTATCCGTTGCTATGCTGATTGTCATTAGTACCTTTGCTTTAGACTTTATCCATACAGACCGAAGCATTTTCAAGATTGTAGATTTAGACGAAGCATGGAGCTTTTTACAGGTAGCACAAGGAAAAACACTATCTATGAAGCTGGTTCGGGCTGGTCGTGCTATGAACGCTGGGGTATATTTCGTGACCCAAAATACAGACGACCTCTTAGATGAAAAACTGAAAAATAACCTCGGCTTAAAATTTGCATTTCGTTCCACTGACCTTAACGAGATTAAAAAGACCTTAGCCTTTTTTGGTGTAGACCCAGAGGACGAAAACAATCAGAAGCGATTGCGTGATTTGGAAAACGGGCAATGCCTTATCAGTGATTTATATGGTCGTGTCGGTGTGATACAGTTCCACCCTGTATTTGAAGAACTGCTCCATGCCTTTGATACCAGACCACCTGTGCGAAAAGAGGTGTAAATGTGAAACCATCAATAGTAAACAGAATAAAATCAAACTGGACGCTGAAACGTCTAGGTAAAGTGGCAATGACAGTGGCTTTCACACTTGTGATTGCCATTTTTCTTTTAGCCATGCTGGGAACGGTGGTTCAAGCTGCGGGCTTGGTAGATGATACGGTCAATGTGGCAAATGAATACAGCCGATACCCACTTGAAAACTATCAACTGGATTTTTATGTGGATAATAGCTGGGGCTGGCTTCCGTGGAACTGGTCGGACGGGATTGGAAAACAGGTCATGTATGGACTATATGCCATTACCAATTTTATTTGGACAATCAGTTTGTATGTTTCCAATGCGACAGGTTACTTAGTACAGGAAGCCTATTCCTTAGACTTCATTTCCGCTACAGCAGATTCCATTGGTAAGAATATGCAGACCTTAGCTGGTGTGAGTGCAAACGGATTTTCAACAGAGGGTTTCTATGTTGGATTCCTCTTACTCTTGATTTTGGTTCTTGGGGTTTATGTTGCCTATACGGGACTGATAAAGAGAGAAACCACAAAGGCAATTCATGCCATTATGAATTTTGTGCTGGTGTTTATCCTATCGGCTTCCTTTATTGCCTACGCTCCCGACTACATTAAAAAAATCAATGACTTTTCATCAGACATCAGTAATGCCAGTTTATCACTTGGCACGAAGATTGTCATGCCCCATTCCGATAGTCAAGGCAAGGACAGCGTGGACTTAATCAGAGATAGCCTGCTCTCCACCAGCCCAGATTCCAACAATGGCGAAGACAGAGAAAAAATTGTTGCGGAAGAAATTGAAGACAGAAGCAATACCAATCTAACCATTACAAAGACCATTAACCGTTTAGGTACAGTCTTCTTCCTATTTGTCTTCAATATTGGGATTTCCATATTTGTATTCCTATTAACAGGAATCATGATTTTCTCGCAGGTACTTTTTATCATCTATGCTATGTTTCTGCCTGTGAGCTTTATTTTAAGCATGATTCCATCATTTGATGGTATGTCAAAACGAGCCATAACAAAGCTCTTTAATACCATTTTGACACGAGCTGGAATCACATTGATTATTACGACAGCATTTAGTATTTCAACCATGCTCTATACCTTATCGGCTGGTTATCCGTTCTTTTTGATTGCTTTTCTACAGATTGTGACCTTTGCAGGAATCTACTTCAAGCTGGGCGATTTAATGAGTATGTTTTCTCTACAGAGTAACGATTCTCAAAGTGTGGGAAGTCGTGTGATGAGAAAACCTCGTATGCTTATGCACGCTCACATGCACCGTCTACAGCGGAAACTTGGACGTTCCATGACTACTCTAGGGGCTGGGTCTGCCATTGTTACAGGTAAAAAAGGACAGTCGGGTTCGGGGAGTTCTGCAAGGACACAAGCAGATCACTCCCGACCAGACGGAAAGGAAAAATCAACACTTGGAAAACGTATCGGTCAAACCATCGGTACAGTAGCTGATACCAAAGACAGAATGGTAGACACTGCTAGTGGTTTGAAAGAACAGGTTAAAGATTTGCCGACCAATGCAAGATATGCAGTATATCAAGGAAAATCCAAAGTAAAAGAGAATGTCCGTGATTTAACCAGTAGTATTTCTCAAACCAAAGCGGACAGAGCCAGTGGACGCAAGGAACAGCAGGAACAAAGGCGAAAAACCATTGCGAAGCGTCGCTCTGAAATGGAACAGGTCAAACAGAAAAAACAGCCTGCTTCTTCTGTTCATGAAAGACCGACTACAAGACAAGAACAATATCATGATGAACAGACCTCAAAACAGTCTAATATTCAGACTTCATATAAGGAATCTCAACAAGCCAAACAAGAGCGTCCAGCAGTTAAGACCGATTTTTCAAGTCCAAAAGTGGAACGCCAAGGCAATACCGTTCAAGAAAAAACCGTTCAAAAGCCAGCAACTTCAACCACTACAGCAGATAGAACTTCACAACGTCCAATCACAAAAGAACGTCCGTCTACTGTTCAAAGAGTACCACTACAAAATACAAGAAGTAGACCACCAATCAAAACCGCCACCATTAAGAAAGTCGGTAAGAAACCATGAAGTTGAAAACTTTAGTGATTGGTGGTTCTGGATTATTCTTGATGGTCTTCTCACTGCTTCTGTTTGTTGCCATTTTATTTTCAGATGAACAGGACAGCGGAATTTCCAATATTCATTATGGAGGTGTGAATGTTTCCGCAGAAGTGCTGGCTCATAAGCCTATGGTAGAAAAATATGCCAAAGAATATGGCGTTGAAGAATATGTCAACATACTTCTTGCGATTATACAGGTGGAATCGGGCGGTACTGCGGAAGATGTTATGCAGTCCTCGGAATCCCTCGGTCTTCCACCTAATTCATTGAGTACAGAAGAATCCATTAAGCAAGGTGTGAAGTATTTCAGTGAATTATTAGCCAGTAGCGAAAGGCTCAGTGTAGATTTAGAATCGGTTATCCAGTCCTACAATTATGGTGGTGGTTTCTTAGGGTATGTGGCTAATCGTGGAAATAAATATACCTTTGAACTGGCTCAAAGTTTCTCAAAAGAGTATTCAGGTGGCGAAAAAGTGTCTTACCCCAATCCCATAGCCATACCTATCAATGGGGGCTGGCGATACAACTATGGCAATATGTTTTATGTGCAACTGGTAACGCAGTATCTTGTCACAACAGAGTTTGATGATGATACGGTACAAGCCATCATGGACGAAGCACTGAAATATGAGGGCTGGCGATACGTTTACGGTGGAGCTTCCCCGACTACTTCTTTTGATTGTAGCGGACTGACACAATGGACGTATGGAAAAGCTGGAATTAACTTACCACGAACCGCACAACAGCAATATGATGTGACCCAGCATATCCCACTATCGGAAGCACAAGCTGGCGATTTGGTTTTCTTTCATTCTACCTATAACGCTGGCTCTTATATTACTCATGTTGGGATATACCTTGGCAATAACCGTATGTTTCATGCAGGCGACCCAATCGGTTATGCCGACTTAACAAGCCCCTACTGGCAACAGCATTTAGTGGGAGCAGGACGAATCAAACAATGAGAAAGGAAGATTTAATGATGAAATTTAGAAAAAATCAGAATAAAGAAAAACAGATACCAAAGGAAAAGAAACCTCGTGTCTACTATAAGGTCAATCCTCATAAAAAGGTTGTGATTGCCTTGTGGGTACTTTTAGGGCTTAGTTTCAGCTTTGCGATATTCAAGCACTTTACAGCTATAGATACTCATACTATTCACGAAACAACTATCATAGAAAAGGAATACGTTGATACTCATCATGTAGAAAATTTTGTAGAGAACTTTGCGAAAGTCTACTATTCATGGGAGCAATCCGATAAGTCCATTGATAATCGAATGGAAAGTCTAAAAGGCTATCTGACAGATGAACTTCAAGCTCTCAATGTTGATACAGTACGCAAAGATATTCCTGTATCGTCTTCTGTAAGAGGATTTCAGATATGGACGGTAGAGCCAACTGGCGACAATGAGTTTAATGTAACCTACAGTGTAGACCAGCTCATTACAGAGGGAGAAAATACAAAGACCGTCCACTCTGCTTATATAGTGAGTGTCTATGTAGATGGTTCTGGAAATATGGTACTGGTTAAGAATCCGACCATTACCAACATACCTAAGAAATCAAGTTATAAACCAAAAGCCATTGAAAGTGAGGGGACGGTTGATTCCATTACAACCAATGAAATCAATGAGTTTTTAACGACGTTCTTCAAGCTCTATCCTACAGCGACAGCCAGTGAACTTTCCTACTATGTGAATGACGGGATATTAAAACCAATCGGAAAAGAGTACATCTTTCAAGAACTGGTAAATCCTATTCACAATCGTAAGGATAATCAAGTCACGGTATCGCTGACAGTGGAGTATATCGACCAGCAGACCAAAGCAACGCAGGTATCTCAATTTGATTTGGTACTTGAAAAGAACGGGAGTAATTGGAAGATTATAGAATAACAAATATTGGTACATTATTACAGCTATTTTGTAATCACGTACTCTCTTTGATAAAAAATTGGAGATTCCTTGACAAATATGCTCTTACGTGCTATTATTTAAGTATCTATTTAAAAGGAGTTAATAAATATGCGGCAAGGTATTCTTAAATAAACTGTCAATTTGATAGTGGGAACAAATAATTGGATGTCCTTTTTTAGGAGGGCTTAGTTTTTTGTACCCAGTTTAAGAATACCTTTATCATGTGATTCTAAAGTATCCGGAGAATATCTGTATGCTTTGTATGCCTATGGTTATGCATAAAAATCCCAGTGATAAGAGTATTTATCACTGGGATTTTTATGCCCTTTTGGGCTTTTGAATGGAGGAAAATCACATGAAAATTATTAATATTGGAGTTTTAGCTCATGTTGATGCGGGAAAAACTACCTTAACAGAAAGCTTATTATATAACAGTGGAGCGATTACAGAATTAGGAAGCGTGGACAGAGGTACAACGAAAACGGATAATACGCTTTTAGAACGTCAGAGAGGAATTACAATTCAGACGGCGATAACCTCTTTTCAGTGGAAAAATACGAAGGTGAACATCATAGACACGCCAGGACATATGGATTTTTTAGCAGAAGTATATCGTTCATTATCAGTTTTAGATGGGGCAATTCTACTGATTTCTGCAAAAGATGGCGTACAAGCACAAACTCGTATATTATTTCATGCACTTAGGAAAATGGGGATTCCCACAATCTTTTTTATCAATAAGATTGACCAAAATGGAATTGATTTATCAACGGTTTATCAGGATATTAAAGAGAAACTTTCTGCCGAAATTGTAATCAAACAGAAGGTAGAACTGTATCCTAATATGTGTGTGACGAACTTTACCGAATCTGAACAATGGGATACGGTAATAGAGGGAAACGATGACCTTTTAGAGAAATATATGTCCGGTAAATCATTAGAAGCATTGGAACTCGAACAAGAGGAAAGCATAAGATTTCAGAATTGTTCTCTGTTCCCTCTTTATCATGGAAGTGCAAAAAGTAATATAGGGATTGATAACCTTATAGAAGTTATTACTAATAAATTTTATTCATCAACACATCGAGGTCCGTCTGAACTTTGCGGAAATGTTTTCAAAATTGAATATACAAAAAAAAGACAACGTCTTGCATATATACGCCTTTATAGTGGAGTACTACATTTACGAGATTCGGTTAGAGTATCAGAAAAAGAAAAAATAAAAGTTACAGAAATGTATACTTCAATAAATGGTGAATTATGTAAGATTGATAGAGCTTATTCTGGAGAAATTGTTATTTTGCAAAATGAGTTTTTGAAGTTAAATAGTGTTCTTGGAGATACAAAACTATTGCCACAGAGAAAAAAGATTGAAAATCCGCACCCTCTACTACAAACAACTGTTGAACCGAGTAAACCTGAACAGAGAGAAATGTTGCTTGATGCCCTTTTGGAAATCTCAGATAGTGATCCGCTTCTACGATATTACGTGGATTCTACGACACATGAAATTATACTTTCTTTCTTAGGGAAAGTACAAATGGAAGTGATTAGTGCACTGTTGCAAGAAAAGTATCATGTGGAGATAGAAATAAAAGAGCCTACAGTCATTTATATGGAAAGACCGTTAAAAAAAGCAGAGTATACCATTCACATCGAAGTTCCACCGAATCCTTTCTGGGCTTCCATTGGTTTATCTGTATCACCGCTTCCGTTGGGAAGTGGAATGCAGTATGAGAGCTCGGTTTCTCTTGGATACTTAAATCAATCATTTCAAAATGCAGTTATGGAAGGGATACGCTATGGCTGTGAACAAGGATTGTATGGTTGGAATGTGACGGACTGTAAAATCTGTTTTAAGTATGGCTTATACTATAGCCCTGTTAGTACCCCAGCAGATTTTCGGATGCTTGCTCCTATTGTATTGGAACAAGTCTTAAAAAAAGCTGGAACAGAATTGTTAGAGCCATATCTTAGTTTTAAAATTTATGCGCCACAGGAATATCTTTCACGAGCATACACCGATGCTCCTAAATATTGTGCGAACATCGTAGACACTCAATTGAAAAATAATGAGGTCATTCTTAGTGGAGAAATCCCTGCTCGGTGTATTCAAGAATATCGTAGTGATTTAACTTTCTTTACAAATGGACGTAGTGTTTGTTTAACAGAGTTAAAAGGGTACCATGTTACTACCGGTGAACCTGTTTGCCAGCCCCGTCGTCCAAATAGTCGGATAGATAAAGTACGATATATGTTCAATAAAATAACTTAGTGTATTTTATGTTGTTATATAAATATGGTTTCTTGTTAAATAAGATGAAATATTTTTTAATAAAGATTTGAATTAAAGTGTAAAGGAGGAGATAGTTATTATAAACTACAAGTGGATATTGTGTCCTGTATGTGGAAATAAAACACGATTAAAGATAAGGGAAGATACTGAATTAAAAAAATTCCCCCTCTATTGTCCGAAATGCAGACAAGAAAATTTAATTGAAATAAAGCAGTTCAAAGTAACTGTGATTACAGAGCCAGACGCAAAGACGCAGAGCCGATAAAATGAGATTAATACAATCTCATTTTATCGGCTCTTTCCGTTATGTATGGATTCTTTTAATTAGTCTTCGATGTTTCTTGCTTCGTTGATACCGCTGGCTAAAGATTCCATTAAGGATAGTTCTTTGTCTGTAAAGCTATCCATGTATTTCTCTATCTGTAATCGTCGGGTGCTTTTTACCAAGTTATTAGCAGGTAAGAAAAATTCATCAACGGAAACATGAAGTAACGATACAAGGTCATAAAGAACTTGTATGCTGGGGTGTTGCCCTTTATTTTCAATATTAGTTAAGTACCGTGGGTCAATTTCAATCAATGCTCCCACTTGTTCACGAGTTAAACCTCGTTTCAATCGAGCTTCTTTAATGGCTAAACCAAAGGCTCTAAAATCATATTTATCTTCTTTTTTACGCATAGTAGACCACCTCTATACATTTTATTGTTCCTACTGAATTAAAAACAGGTATAGAAAAACGTGTTATATGGTTTATAGGTTTATATTTAATAAAAAGCACTACTAAACGCCAATAAAAAAAACCGTTATATGGTAGTGCTATTTACGCTGTTAAAATATTGTATATTACTTCCAAATGGCGGTTTGTTGGAGGTCAACGTCGCCATGAAGTACATCATATACAATAAATTTCCTTACATTGGGTTCTTGTCAAAAAAAGTCGTCTATCTGCAATAGATAAGTACGTCCACCAATGTGGTTTTATAAATCATATAGATAGAATAACAGAAGCATGTAAACAGAGAAATAAATCTGTTTATATGCTTTTTTGGCTATTCAGAACTTTTTTACAAAGTTTATTTATCAGTAATGCAACAAATCCCCCTTTCACATTGGGACTAAGAGTGAAAGGAGATAAACGAGCAAGGCTCACTTCCTTTCCTAGACAGAAAGGGGGTGAGAAACATGAAACCATCTTCTTTTCAGACCACAATAGAAAATCAGTTTGACTATATCTGTAAACGTGCTATGGAAGACGAGCGAAAGAATTATATGCTTTATCTTTCAAGGATTGCAAAGCGTGAGGTGTCCTTTTCGGATGTTGGCGATTATCTTGTTAGCCAGTTTGCGACAACAGATAACTATTCAACTGACTTTCAGATTTTTACACTCAATGGGTTATCAGTAGGCGTTGAAAATGATTTGTTGAGTGAAGCATTACGTGAGTTGCCAGACAAGAAACGTGAAATTCTACTGCTGTTTTACTTTATGGACATGAGCGATTCAGAAATTGCAGACCTGTTGAAATTGAACCGTTCTACTGTCTATCGGCATAGAACCAGTGGACTAGCCTTAATTAAAAAGTTTATGGAGGAATTTGAAGAATGAAAACACAATATCCTATGATTCCCTTTCCTCTCATTGTAAAGGCAACAGATGGCGATACCGAAGCGATTAACCAGATTCTACATCATTACAGAGGGTACATAACGAAGCGTTCCCTACGACTTATGAAAGATGAATATGGCAATCAAAGTATGGTCGTTGATGAAGTCTTACGTGGAAGAATGGAAACCAGACTGATTACAAAGATTTTGTCATTTGAAATTAAGTAATATCCTCTCTCCTTTCGTGGAAGCGTGCTAAACCATTCCACGCTTCCCGAACAGGGAGGTTTGTTATTCCACCAAAGCATATTGAGCTTTCAATGTGTTTTGATAGGCTAACGAGCCATTGTTCTTTGAAAACTGAATAAAAGTAATCGAATACGTTTCGATAAGAAAAGAGCCAACGGAACTAACCGCCATGACCTATCTTATAAAGATAGCGAGCGATTCATGTTAGTGATCCGAGAAGCAATCTTTAGCAGGATTGCCTGCAACGACATTCTTATCGTGATAATGATACTCCCATACAGTCAATAGTCCGAGCGTGATAAAACCGTCGCAGGCAATGAGTATGGCTACATGAGAACCATGCAGGGGTGGAACTCCCGTGAGCTTTGCTAAAGCTGTTCGATTGCTGGTAAAACAACTTTTATGAAATCCAAATAAGTGATTTGGAAAGGAGGATTTTATGAAGCAGACTGACATTCCTATTTGGGAACGTTATACCCTAACCATTGAAGAAGCGTCAAAATATTTTCGTATTGGCGAAAACAAGCTACGACGCTTGGCAGAGGAAAATAAAAATGCAAATTGGCTGATTATGAATGGCAATCGTATTCAGATTAAACGAAAACAATTTGAAAAAATTATAGATACATTGGACGCAATCTAGCGTCGCCAAAGGGTCTTGTATATGATAAAATAGTATTAAGTCGTATCAAGGCTCTTTCCATAAAGGAAAGGAGCAAATGCCATGTCAGAAAAAAGACGTGACAATAAAGGTCGAATCTTAAAGACTGGAGAGAGCCAACGAAAAGACGGAAGATACTTATACAAATATATAGATTCATTTGGAGAACCGCAATTTGTTTACTCGTGGAAACTTGTGGCTACAGACCGAGTACCAGCAGGAAAGCGTGATTGTATCTCACTTAGAGAGAAAATCGCAGAGTTACAGAAAGACATTCATGATGGTATTGATGTTGTAGGAAAGAAAATGACACTCTGCCAGCTTTACGCAAAACAGAACGCTCAAAGACCAAAGGTTAGAAAAAACACTGAAACTGGACGCAAATATCTTATGGATATTTTGAAGAAAGACAAGTTAGGTGTAAGAAGTATTGACAGTATTAAGCCATCAGACGCTAAAGAATGGGCTATTAGAATGAGTGAAAATGGTTATGCTTATCAAACCATCAATAACTACAAACGTTCTTTAAAGGCTTCATTCTATATTGCTATACAAGATGATTGTGTTCGGAAGAATCCATTTGACTTTCAACTGAAAGCAGTTCTTGATGATGATACTGTCCCTAAGACCGTACTAACAGAAGAACAGGAAGAAAAACTGTTAGCCTTTGCAAAAGCTGATAAAACCTACAGCAAAAATTATGATGAAATTCTGATACTCTTAAAAACAGGTCTTCGTATTTCAGAGTTTGGTGGTTTGACACTTCCAGATTTAGATTTTGAGAATCGTCTTGTCAATATAGACCATCAGCTATTGAGAGATACTGAAATTGGGTACTACATTGAAACACCAAAGACCAAAAGTGGCGAACGTCAAGTTCCTATGGTTGAAGAAGCCTATCAAGCATTTAAGCGAGTGTTAGCGAATCGAAAGAATGATAAGCGTGTTGAGATTGATGGATATAGTGATTTCCTCTTTCTTAATAGAAAGAACTATCCAAAAGTGGCAAGTGATTACAACGGCATGATGAAAGGTCTTGTTAAGAAATACAATAAGTATAACGAGGATAAATTGCCACACATCACTCCACATAGTTTGCGACATACATTCTGTACCAACTATGCAAATGCAGGAATGAATCCAAAGGCATTACAGTACATTATGGGACATGCTAATATAGCCATGACGCTGAACTATTACGCACATGCAACATTCGATTCTGCAATGGCAGAAATGAAACGCTTGAATAAAGAGAAGCAACAGGAGCGTCTTGTTGCTTAGTAGTACAAATGAATTTACTACTTATTTACCACTTCTGACAGCTAAGACATGAGGAAATATGCAAAGAAACGTGAAGTATCTTCCTACAGTAAAAATACTCGAAAGCACATAGAATAAGGCTTTACGAGCATTTAAGAAAATATAAAAAGATAATTAGAAATTTATACTTTGTTTATTTTAAAAAGATTAAAGCGGGCGTTTATTGGGCATGCCAGCCTTACGTGGATATTTATTTGGCGTTTCTTTTTTCTTTTCTACCACTGTGATGTAACGTGGATCTCCATTTGGTAGGGCGTAGCTGAGATTGTCTTCTACTTTACTAAAAAGGAGGTTGAGGGCATTCTTAGCTTCTAATAATTCCTCAGGAGCATTGCTAGCCTTGAGTGCCAATAGTTTTCCGCCAACTTTAAGGTAGGGAATAGTTAATTCAGATAGGACTTGCATACGGGCAACCGCACGAGCCGTTACAAAATCATAGTGAGCACGGAAGTTTTTGTCTTGGGCCAAGTCTTCTGCACGTCCATGGTAGAAATGAACATCGTCCAAATCCAGTTCTTGAGCCAAAAGTTGGAGGAAGTTGATGCGCTTATTGAGTGAATCAATGATGGTCACATCTAACTGAGGATAGAGGATTTTCATTGGTAAACTAGGAAATCCTGCCCCAGCACCGATGTCAAGAAGTTTGATAGTTTCATTGGGAATCAAGCCTTGCAGAATAGGTGCAATCGAATCGTAAAAATGCTTGAGATAAACTTCATCCTTGTCTGTAATAGCCGTCAAATTAATCTTTTCATTCCACTCGACCAAGAGTTCAAAATAACGATCAAATTGTTTTTTTTGCTGGTCCGAAAGTGGAAGATTCTGCTCGGCAAGCAAGTTGTAAAATGTTTCTGGTTTCATAGTTATTTCCTTCTTTAGTATCATCTTATTTTACCACAATCATTAAAAATTTGATATACTGGTACTAATCTAAAAGTAGAAAGGACTTATATAATGACTTGGATTATTCTTGGAGTTTTGGCTCTTGTTGTTATTTTTGTGATTGTTAGCTATAACGGTTTGGTTAAGAATCGTATGCAAACAAAGGAGGCTTGGAGTCAGATTGATGTTCAGTTGAAACGTCGAAATGATCTCTTGCCAAACTTGATTGAGACTGTAAAAGGTTATGCCAAATATGAAGGTTCTACCCTTGAAAAGGTGGCAGAACTTCGCAATCAAGTTGCTGCAGCAACTTCACCAGCAGAAGCTATGAAAGCTAGTGATGCTCTTACTCGTCAGGTTTCAGGTATTTTTGCAGTTGCAGAAAGCTATCCAGATTTGAAAGCTAGTGCCAACTTTGTTAAATTGCAAGAGGAGTTGACAAACACAGAAAATAAAATTTCTTACTCTCGTCAACTTTACAACAGTGTTGTCAGCAACTACAATGTAAAATTAGAAACTTTCCCAAGCAATATTATCGCTGGAATGTTTGGATTTAAAGCAGCAGATTTCCTTCAAACTCCAGATGAGGAAAAGGTAGTACCTAAAGTTGATTTTAGCGGTTTAGGTGACTAAGATGTTGTTTGATCAAATTGCAAGCAATAAACGAAAAACGTGGATTTTATTGCTGGTATTTTTCCTACTCTTAGCTCTGGTTGGCTATGCGGTTGGTTATCTCTTTATGCGATCTGGGCTTGGTGGTTTGGTTATCGCACTGATTATCGGCTTTATCTATGCCTTGTCCATGATTTTTCAATCGACAGAGATTGTCATGTCAATGAATGGAGCGCGTGAGGTGGATGAGCAAACGGCACCAAACCTCTACCATGTAGTAGAAGATATGGCTATGGTCGCTCAGATTCCTATGCCTCGTGTTTTCATCATTGATGATCCAGCCTTAAATGCCTTTGCGACAGGTTCTAACCCTCAAAATGCGGCGGTTGCTGCGACTTCAGGCCTTCTAGCTATCATGAATCGTGAGGAACTAGAAGCTGTTATGGGACATGAAGTCAGTCATATTCGTAACTACGATATCCGCATTTCAACTATTGCTGTCGCCCTTGCTAGTGCTATCACCATGCTTTCTAGTATGGCAGGTCGTATGATGTGGTGGGGTGGTGCAGATCGCAGACGAAGTGACGATGATCGAGATGGAAACGGTCTTGAAATCATTATGCTAGTGGTTTCCCTACTAGCTATTGTGCTGGCTCCTCTCGCTGCAACCTTGGTGCAACTAGCTATTTCTCGTCAGAGGGAATTCCTAGCTGATGCTTCCAGTGTCGAGTTGACTCGTAATCCTCAAGGGATGATAAATGCTCTACGTAAGTTGGATAATAGTAAACCGATGAGTCGTCCTGTCGATGATGCCAGCAGTGCACTTTATATCAATGATCCTAAGAAAGGGGGAGGGTTCCAAAAACTCTTTTATACCCACCCGCCTATCTCAGAACGGATTGAACGTTTAAAACATATGTAAAATGAAGGCTAGGAAAAAGTCTTTAAAATCTTAAAAACGCATAATATCAGGTGTGCAAAAAACTTGATATTATGCGTTTTATTATGGGAAGATTTACTTCCTTTTCTCCTAAAATTGTGTTTTTGCCCCACCTATCTGCTATGTTGCAAATTTATAAATTGTCTAAATTAACTACATCCAAACCGTGTTCTGTCAAGCGATAGATAGTCGAACAGACCTCTTTTAAGAAACGACGGTCATGCGAAACAGTGATGATACCGCCTGGATAGGTTGCAAAGAGTTTTCTAATTTCGGGTTGAGAAGTAGGTGAAAAGTTTCGTGTGGGTTCATCCAGAAGGAGAAAGTTTGGTTTGCGCAAGACTAAATCCAAAAGCAGGAGTTTACCCTGTTGTCCGCCAGATAAGGAGCGAATTTGATGCTGCATTTCTGGATAACTGAAATTGAGACTGGCTAAGTGAGATTGGATTTTCTGTAGTTCCTCTTTTTCCCCAGTTTGACTTAGATAGGCTATTGGTGATAAATCCAATTTCAGTTTTTTGTGGTAATCTTGTGGCATAAAACCAAGCGAAATTTCTCTTTTGGCGCTAAGCAGTTGTTGAAACTTGGCTAACAGAGTCGATTTTCCAATACCATTTGGGCCGATAATACCGATTTTTTCTTGGCCACGGACAGTTAGTCGTAGTTCTTGAACCAAAACTCGGTCGCTAATGGACAAATTTTCTTTTTCCAGTTGGATTAAAACTTTAGAAGCAGTTAATGGTTGGATGTCTGAGAAGAAAAGTTTGATTTCTTCCTCTTCAAGTGGCTTTTGGATCATGGACTGAGCTGTCTTTTCAAAGCGTTTTTCTTGAGAGAGGACAGTTTTCATCTTTTTAGCCAATAGGCGACCGGCAGTACTGTCTTTGGTAGCTCGAAGAGCAGTTTCTACATTTTGTTTGACTCGGCGATGCTTTTCCATGGTTTTGTCATAGGCTCTCTGGTCGTTAGCAGCTTGCTGACTTTGTCTGGCAAAATTAGCCTTTCTCTGGTCACTATAGCGATCATAATCTAAATGCTCTACTAGCGTTTCTGCTTCTTTACGGTGCTTGACCAGTCGCAAGTGGACAATAGTATCAGCCGTTTGAGAAAGAAAGTCTTCATCATGGGAAATGAAAATAACAGTTTGCCTAATCTTTCGAATCTGACCTTTTAGCCAATCAACCGTCTCAAGGTCTAGGTCATTTGAAGGTTCATCTAAAAATAGAATCTCAAAAGGTTTTGCTAACTCATGGATGAGCTGAATTTTCAAAGCTTCGCCACCCGAGAGGCTCCCGATCTCTTGGTCACTAGCGAAACGTTCGCCATCAAAATGCAATTCCTCAGCCAAACGATAGAGGATACTGTAGTCTAAATCAAGAGAATCTAAAAAGAAGTAGTCGTGTAGACTTTTCTTTTTCAGCTCTTCGGGGAGTTTTTGAGGAATGTAGGCTATTGATTGATAATCAGATTGAATGTCTCCCCTGATAGTGAAATCAGGTAAAGTTTCTCCCATTAAAGTTTTAATCAAGGTTGATTTGCCATTTCCTTCCTCTCCAATAATAGCTATCTTTTCCCCGTCTTGGATGGTCATGTTTAAGTCTGAGACAAGGTCTCGTAAATCTTTGTTTTGTGTGATGGTCAGGTGATTGATTTTTATCATATGATTGCCCTTTCTAGAATGTCGATAGTGCATAACAAAAAGCTCTACTTTATCTAGTAGAGCCCAAAGTCACTGTCAAAACTCTATTATCCTCGTTGAAAAGCTCGTCAAACTAGCTTAGGATTGCCTAATCCAACTCAAGAGGAGCAGATGGTTAGCCTTCTAGTTTTTTGATTTTCAATGAGGATAAGATACTAGAAAATCTAGTATGAAAAGAGCACACAAAAAGAGACAAAAACAAGATCTACTAAATAAAGTTTCTTTATTTGATAGACTTAGTTGTTCATGTCTCCCTTACCTCCGAGTATTAGTATCTTTATCCTATACCTTTAAGGAAATTTTGTCAACAGAAAACTGACAATTCTAATCTCTAAAATCCGAAAACAGGTCCATAGAGAGTCAGTACGTGTTTGATATGCTCGTAATGGAATTTATCATAGTTTCGCCAAGCAGTGCGTGCTTGATCATTCAGTTTTAGGCTACCAAGACCAATCAGAAGACTGGTACGTTGGTAAAATTTCTCAAGGTCGATTAAAATACTGTTGTCCAACTTTTCCGCTTTTTTGAGCTCTTGCAGAGTAGTGTTTAGCAGCTCTTGCAGTCGAATATCATCTGCCCTACCCTGTTTGCAGCTTTGGAAACTTTTATTTAACTCGGATAGGAGTTGGGTTGCATTAGTAATGAGTTCTTTGTCTTTCATGTGAGCATCCTCCTTGCTCTGATGTATTATTGCCTATAGTATGGCACTAAAAAATGTCATAGTAAACATGTTAAAAAATCGAATGTTAATTAAAAAGTTTGGTGGGCTGATTTGTAGGCTTTTCATGGTATAATCAAGAGAGTAAATCTTTATGGAGGAAGTATGAAATTAAATATTCAAGAAATTCGTAAGCAGTCTGAAGGCTTGCATTTTGAACAAACGTTAGACCTAGCTGCAGACCTGCGTGCACGCAATCAAGAAATTTTAGATGTAAAAGATATCCTTGCAGTTGGGAAAGTACAGTACGAAGACCGTATGTATTTCTTAGATTATCAACTATCTTATACCATTGTTCTTGCTTCAAGTCGCAGTATGGAACCAGTTGAGTTAGTTGAATCTTATCCAGTAACGGAAGTTTTCATGGAAGGCGCAATCAACCAGCTAGATCAAGAGGTTCTAGATGATGATTTGGTCTTGCCTATTGAAAATGGAGAGCTAGACCTTGCTGAGAGTGTATCAGACAATATCCTGCTCAACATCCCTATTAAGGTCTTGACAGCTGAAGAAGAGGCAGGTCAAGGTTTTGTGTCAGGAAATGATTGGCAAATCATGACAGAGGAAGAATACCAAGCCCAACAAGCAGTAAAGAAAGAAGAAAACAGTCCTTTTGCTGGCTTACAAGGACTATTTGATGGAGACGAATAATGGTCTTGTCAAAAAAACGAGCACGAAAGGTGCTAGAAGAAATCATTGCCCTCTTCCCAGATGCCAAGCCCAGTCTTGATTTTACCAATCATTTTGAACTCTTGGTTGCGGTCATGTTATCAGCTCAGACGACGGATGCAGCGGTAAATAAGGCCACACCAGGTCTCTTTGCGGCCTTTCCAACGCCACAAGCTATGTCTTTGGCGACAGAGAATGAGATTGCTTCACACATTTCTCGTTTGGGACTGTATCGGAATAAGGCTAAATTCCTTAAAAAATGTGCCCAACAGTTACTAGACGATTTTGATGGCCAAGTTCCTCAAACACGTGAGGGATTGGAGAGTTTGGCAGGTGTTGGTCGCAAGACAGCCAATGTTGTCATGAGTGTTGGTTTTGGGATTCCAGCCTTTGCAGTGGATACTCATGTAGAGCGTATTTGCAAACACCACGATATTGTCAAAAAATCAGCGACACCGCTTGAGGTGGAAAAGCGGGTCATGGATATCTTGCCACCGGAGCAGTGGTTAGCTGCCCATCAGGCCATGATTTATTTTGGAAGAGCCATTTGTCATCCTAAAAATCCAGAGTGTGACCAGTACCCACAGTTATATGATTTTAGCAATTTATAAGATGGGCTTTCAAAAGTTTTTGCTTGATTTTAAGCATGCTTTGTGCTATAGTATTTGATAACTAAATATTCCTTTAAACCTGTCCCGTGAGGCAGGCAAGGAGAACGATTAAGTAGAAGGGTGAAGTCTATACTGTTTCCAGTAGGGCTAGCTTAGCTATACATTTCAAGTCTCCTTGTTTAAGGAGACTTTTCTTTTTGGAGGTTTGTCATGAAGACAAAAGAAGTTGTAGACGAATTGACCGTCAAACGAGCGATTACGCGTATTACTTATGAGATTATCGAGCGCAACAAAGATTTGAATAAAATCGTCTTAGCTGGTATTAAAACTCGTGGTGTCTTTATCGCCCACCGTATCCAAGAACGTTTGGAGCAGTTAGAAAATCTTTCAGTTCCTGTTGTAGAATTGGATACTAAACCTTTCCGTGACGATGTTAAAAGTGGAGAAGATACTTCTTTGGTTTCTGTTGATGTGACAGATCGTGAAGTTATCTTGGTGGATGATGTGCTTTATACAGGCCGTACCATCCGCGCTGCTATTGATAATATTGTCGGTCATGGCCGTCCTGCGCGCGTGAGTTTAGCAGTTCTAGTCGATCGTGGACATAGAGAATTGCCAATCCGTCCAGATTACGTTGGAAAAAATATCCCAACTAGTCGTTCTGAAGAAATCATCGTAGAGATGGCAGAACTTGATGGCCAAGATAGAGTTCTGATTACTGAAGAAGCTTAGAAAGCTAAAGGAGTAGCCATGTCAGAAAATCAACAAGCATTGAACCATGTGGTGTCCATGGAAGACCTCACTGTCGATCAAGTCATGAAATTGATCAAGCGAGGAATTGAGTTTAAAAACGGAGCTCAGCTTCCTTATGAAGACAATCCAATTGTTTCCAATCTTTTCTTTGAGGATTCTACACGGACGCATAAGTCCTTCGAAGTGGCAGAGATTAAACTGGGGCTGGAACGTCTTGACTTTGATGTGAAGACTAGTTCGGTTAATAAGGGTGAGACACTTTATGATACCATTTTGACTCTGTCTGCTTTAGGAGTGGATGTCTGTGTGATTCGCCACCCTGAGATTGACTACTACAGAGAGTTAATTGCTAGTCCCACGATTACGACTTCCATCATCAATGGTGGAGATGGTTCGGGACAACACCCTAGCCAGAGCTTGCTGGATTTGATGACTATTTATGAGGAATTTGGTCACTTTGAGGGCCTTAAGGTTGCGATTGCAGGTGACTTGGACCACTCACGCGTTGCCAAATCCAATATGCAGATTTTGAAACGCTTGGGAGCTGAACTTTACTTTGCTGGACCTGAGGAATGGAGAAGTCAAGAGTTTGCAGACTATGGACAGTTTGTAACTATTGATGAAATCATTGATCAGGTGGATGTCATGATGTTTCTTCGTGTGCAACATGAACGCCATGATAGTGGTGCAGTCTTTTCAAAAGAAGACTACCATGCCCAACATGGTTTGACTCAAGAACGCTATGACCGTTTGAAAGAAACAGCAATCCTCATGCACCCAGCTCCAGTCAATCGTGATGTAGAAATTGCAGACCACTTGGTTGAAGCACCAAAATCACGGATTGTCCAACAAATGACCAATGGTGTTTTTGTTCGAATGGCAATCTTAGAATCCGTACTGGCGAGTAGAAACGCCAACTAAAACACAAGACGTTAAAAGACGCCAGTGAGCGTCCACGAGAGGTGAAAATATGACAAAAAGACTTCTAGTATTAGAAGATGGCACAGTATTTGAAGGCAAGGCCTTCGGAGCAGATATCGATGTAACAGGCGAAATCGTCTTTAATACAGGAATGACCGGATATCAAGAATCCATTACAGACCAGTCTTATAATGGACAAATCTTGACCTTTACTTATCCTTTGGTAGGAAATTATGGAATTAACCGTGATGATTACGAATCCATTATTCCAACTTGTAAGGGAGTCGTTGTTTTTGAAGAAGCGCGTCGAGCTAGCAACTGGCGCAACCAAATGACCTTGGATGAATTTTTGAAAGCCAAGAAAATTCCTGGTATTTCAGGGATTGATACGCGTGCACTTACCAAGATTATCCGTAAGCATGGTACGATGCGTGCAACCTTGACCCATGTTGGGGACAGCATGGACCATGTGACGGATCAGCTCCAAGCGACAGTCTTGCCGACAGACAATATCAAGCAGGTTTCTACTAAAACTTCATATCCAGCTCCAGGAGTTGGTTTGAGTGTTGTCTTAGTTGACTTTGGTCTCAAGCACTCAATCCTACGTGAACTTTCTAAACGCAACTGTAACGTGACGGTTGTTCCGTATTCAACAACGGCGGAAGAAATTCTCCATCTCAATCCTGACGGAGTTATGTTGTCAAACGGTCCAGGTAACCCAGAAGATGTTCCACAAGCACTCGACATGATTCGTGGTGTGCAAGGAAAAATTCCAATCTTTGGTATTTGTATGGGGCATCAACTCTTTGCAATGGCAAACGGAGCAAAGACTTACAAGATGAAGTTTGGTCACCGTGGATTTAACCACGCGGTACGTGAAATTGCTACAGGACGTGTGGATTTTACAAGTCAAAACCATGGTTATGCAGTTAGCCGTGAGGATTTGCCAGAGCATTTGATTATCACCCACGAAGAAATCAATGACAAGTCAGTTGAAGGTGTGCGCCACAGATATCAACCTGCTTTCTCTGTTCAATACCATCCAGATGCAGCCCCTGGTCCACACGACGCTAGCTACCTATTTGATGAGTTTATCGAGATGATGGAAGCTTTTAAACAATCAAACTAAGAACGAGTAAAAGCTCGTCGGAGAATTTATTTAATGGCAACCTGAGAGTTGCCGAATAGAAAGGAGAAGGGTGGTCCGTATTTGCTGAACTGAATACGGGCTACGGACGGTGCTAAAAAGATAGTTATTCCTAGAACTGGCAGTTCTTTGTCATAACTCCTATTTTAGCTTTGTCCGCTTGACGCCCTTAATATCTTATATATGCCTAAACGTACTGATATTCAAAAAATTATGGTGATTGGTTCTGGTCCGATTATTATTGGTCAGGCTGCTGAGTTTGACTACGCTGGGACCCAGGCTTGCTTGTCTTTGAAAGAGGAAGGTTATGAGGTTGTCTTGGTTAACTCAAACCCTGCAACTATCATGACGGACAAGGAGATTGCTGACAAGGTTTATATCGAACCGATTACACTTGAGTTTGTGACTCGTATTCTTCGTAAGGAACGTCCAGATGCCTTGCTACCAACACTCGGTGGTCAAACAGGGCTCAATATGGCCATGGAATTGTCTAAAAATGGTATTCTAGATGAGCTTGGTGTTGAACTTCTGGGAACTAAATTATCTGCCATTGACCAAGCGGAGGACCGTGACCTCTTTAAACAATTGATGGAAGAGCTCAACCAACCAATCCCTGAATCTGAGATTGTTAACACTGTCGAAGAAGCAGTTGCCTTTGCAGCGACAATTGGCTACCCAGTCATCGTCCGACCAGCCTTTACCCTAGGTGGTACTGGTGGTGGTATGTGTGCCAATGAGGAAGAATTGCGTGAAATCGCTGAAAATGGTTTGAAATTATCGCCTGTGACCCAATGTTTGATTGAGCGTTCGATTGCTGGTTTCAAGGAAATCGAATACGAAGTGATGCGTGACTCGGCTGACAATGCTCTCGTTGTTTGTAACATGGAAAACTTTGACCCAGTTGGGATTCACACAGGAGATTCCATTGTATTTGCCCCTGCCCAAACCATGTCAGACTATGAAAACCAAATGCTACGCGACGCGAGCTTGAGCATCATTCGTGCCCTTAAGATTGAAGGTGGATGTAACGTTCAGTTGGCACTTGATCCCCATAGCTTTAAGTATTATGTTATCGAAGTAAACCCTCGTGTATCGCGTTCGTCAGCCCTTGCTTCTAAAGCGACAGGGTATCCGATTGCTAAGTTGGCTGCCAAGATTGCAGTTGGCTTGACCTTGGATGAGGTTATCAACCCAGTTACAGGTTCAACCTATGCCATGTTTGAGCCAGCCCTTGACTACGTAGTTGCCAAGATTCCACGTTTCCCATTTGACAAGTTTGAAAAAGGTGAACGCCGTCTTGGTACTCAGATGAAGGCCACTGGAGAAGTCATGGCAATCGGTCGTAACATTGAAGAATCTCTTCTTAAGGCTTGCCGCTCCCTTGAAATTGGGGTGCACCACAATGAAATGCCTGAACTTGCAGCAGTTTCTGATGATGCCTTGATTGAAAAAGTAGTCAAAGCCCAAGATGACCGTCTCTTCTACGTATCAGAAGCCATTCGCCGTGGCTATACTCCAGAAGAAATTGCTGAATTGACCAAGATTGATATCTTTTATCTTGATAAACTCTTACATATCTTTGAAATTGAGCAAGAGTTGGGTGCCCATCCACAAGATCTAGAAGTCTTGAAAACTGCAAAATTGAATGGATTTTCAGACCGTAAGATTGCTGAACTCTGGAATACTACAGCTGACCAAGTTCGCCAACTTCGTTTGGAAAACAAGATTGTCCCAGTCTACAAGATGGTCGATACTTGTGCGGCAGAATTTGACTCTGAAACACCATACTTCTATTCAACCTATGGTTGGGAAAATGAGTCTATCAAGTCTGATAAGGAATCCGTTCTAGTTCTAGGTTCTGGTCCAATCCGTATCGGTCAAGGGGTTGAGTTCGACTACGCAACTGTTCACTCAGTTAAGGCTATTCAAGCTGCTGGTTATGAGGCTATCATCATGAACTCAAACCCAGAGACCGTTTCTACAGACTTCTCTGTATCAGATAAGCTTTACTTTGAGCCATTGACATTTGAAGATGTTATGAACGTCATTGACTTGGAGCAACCAAAAGGTGTTATTGTTCAGTTCGGTGGTCAAACAGCTATCAACCTAGCTGAACCATTGGCTAAAGCAGGTGTGACCATCCTTGGTACACAGGTTACTGACCTAGACCGTGCCGAAGACCGTGACCTCTTCGAGCAAGCTCTAAAAGACCTGGATATTCCACAGCCACCAGGACAAACGGCTACCAATGAAGAAGAAGCAGTGCTTGCAGCTCGCAAGATTAGCTTCCCAGTCTTAGTTCGCCCATCTTATGTTTTAGGTGGACGTGCCATGGAAATCGTAGAAAATGAAGAAGATCTTCGTTCTTACATGCGTACAGCGGTTAAGGCTAGTCCAGACCATCCAGTTCTTGTTGACTCATACATCGTTGGGCAAGAGTGCGAAGTTGATGCCATTTCAGACGGAGAAAATGTTCTCATCCCTGGTATCATGGAGCACATCGAACGCGCTGGTGTTCACTCTGGTGACTCAATGGCCGTTTACCCACCACAAACCTTGTCGCAAAAGGTGCAAGAAACAATCGCGGACTATACTAAACGCCTAGCAATCGGCCTTAACTGTCTTGGAATGATGAACATCCAGTTTGTTATCAAGGATGAAAAAGTCTACGTTATTGAGGTCAATCCACGTGCCAGCCGTACGGTTCCATTCCTTTCTAAGGTGACTAATATTCCTATGGCTCAAGTAGCGACTAAGCTCATTCTTGGGCAAAGTTTATCAGAACTTGGTTACCAAGATGGACTTTACCCTGAAAGCACTCGCGTTCATATCAAGGCACCTGTCTTCTCCTTCACAAAACTAGCTAAGGTAGACAGCTTGCTTGGTCCTGAAATGAAGTCAACAGGGGAAGTTATGGGTTCTGATACGACTTTGGAAAAAGCTCTCTATAAGGCCTTTGAAGCTTCTTACCTCCACTTGCCAACTTTTGGTAACGTTGTATTTACCATCGCTGATGATGCAAAAGAAGAAGCCTTGGACTTGGCTCGTCGTTTCCAAAATATTGGCTATGGAATCCTCGCGACAGAAGGGACAGCAGCCTTCTTTGCCAGTCATGGATTGCAAGCCCAACCTGTGGGTAAGATTGGTGATGACGATAAAGATATCCCAAATTTTGTCCGCAAAGGAAGAATTCAAGCTATCATTAACACAGTAGGAACCAAACGAACTGCTGATGAAGATGGTGAGCAAATCCGCCGTTCAGCCATTGAACACGGAGTGCCCCTCTTTACAGCCCTAGATACAGCTAATGCCATGCTTAAAGTGTTGGAAAGTCGTAGTTTTGTTACAGAAGCAATCTAGTTGAGAAAGAATTTTCACAGTTAAAAAGCCAGCGTCAGAAAACGCTGGCTTTTCCAATACTGGTGTTGCTTATTTCAACTATCATGCTTTACTTAAGAATCGTTCCAAAATGTGATATAATAAGAATAAATTGGAAATAGGCAAACTATTTTCATTGTATTTTCAAAAACTTCATTAATAAACTAGGTAAAGACAAGATTAGAAAGTGAATATTCCTATGTCTTCTTACAAAAAGGTCTCTCTTTCTGAGATCAATCAATCTATTGAAACTCCTAATAACAATCATTTTTGGCAAAATCTAAAAGCATTTTTAGGGCCTGGAGCTCTTGTGGCAGTTGGATATATGGATCCTGGGAATTGGATTACCAGTGTGGTTGGTGGTGCTTCCTACAAATATAGTCTCTTATTTGTTATTTTGATTTCATCCATTATTGCCATGCAGTTACAACAAATGGCTGGAAAGCTTGGTATCGTGACTAGGATGGACCTAGCGCAGGCAACATCTCATCATGCTCCCAAGTGGCTCCGCTATAGTCTGTGGGTGATTGTAGAATTAGCTTTAATGGCGACAGACCTGGCTGAGGTTTTGGGTTCAGCGATTGCCTTAAATCTTTTGTTTAAAATACCGATTATGGTGGCTATCCTCCTAACGGTTTTAGATGTGTTTCTTTTGCTTTTGTTGATGAAATTTGGCTTCAAGAAGATTGAAGCTATTGTTACAACCCTTATCTTAACTATATTAGGAATATTTTCTTATCTGGTGGCTTTATCTAATCCAAGTATTCAGGGTATCTTTGGTGGCTATTTACCGACATCAACTTTGTTTGAGAGTCCTTTGCCGGGACATGAGAGTCAACTGACTTTGGCTTTAGGAATTGTAGGAGCGACAGTCATGCCCCATAATCTCTATCTCCATTCATCCCTTTCGCAAACAAGGAAAATCAACCATAAGGATAAAAAGGATGTTCGAAAAGCTGTGCGTTTTATGACCTGGGACTCAAATCTTCAGTTGTCCCTAGCCTTTGTTGTCAATTCCTTACTTCTCATTTTAGGGGCATCGCTCTTTTTTGGCCATTCATCTGAAATTTCAGCTTTTTCCCAAATGTACAATGCCTTACAGGATTCGACAATAGCAGGAGCAATAGCCAGCTCAACTCTGTCAACTTTATTTGCTCTGGCTCTCTTAGCAAGTGGCCAAAATTCTACTATCACAGGCACCTTGACAGGACAGATTGTCATGGAAGGTTTCTTGCATATGAAATTACCTCAGTGGATCATCCGTATCGGTACACGTATTTTTGCCTTGCTCCCTGTGATTATAGTTGCTATCTTGTTTGGACATCAAGAAAAAACCTTGGATCAGTTGTTGGTCTATTCACAGGTCTTTCTTTCCATCGCTCTTCCGTTTTCAATCTTCCCCTTAATCTATCTAACTTCTAAGAAGTCAGTGATGGGAGAATTTACCAATGCCAAGTGGAATACAATCCTTGGCTACGTAGTTTCAATCATCTTGACCATTCTCAATATCAAGCTGCTTTTCGATATTTTTTAAACTTGTTTTGAGAATATTATATAAAGGTTTTCCCTGCCTACTAGTATGAGTTTTTTGATTGTAAATACTTTTCCCTAACTTATTTGTAATAATATCATAAAGTTAGCTAATAAGAAATGAAGGGCAGTAAGTCAAGTAATTCCTTTGAAGTTTCAAAGTTTAGTTTTAAGTTTTTTTTAAGGAAAGTATATTATTCTGAAGAACTCTAAAATTTCACAGCCATTTATTAGTAATCGCTACAGAATTCCTAGTCATTACTAGAAATGGATTAGTTTCTTTGAAGATATAGAACTGCTTAATCCTCCTATTCTAGAACGGGAGGTCCGGTATTTCTTTCATGATAGGACTAGATTGTGGTATAATAGAGAGAATAAGTTTTTTTAGTAAGACAAAGGAGAAAATAGATGATTTATGCAGGAATTCTTGCTGGTGGAACTGGCACACGTATGGGAATCAGTAACTTGCCAAAACAATTTTTAGAGCTAGGTGATCGACCTATCTTGGTTCATACAATTGAAAAATTTGTCTTGGAACCAAGCATTGAAAAAATTGTGGTTGGGGTTCATGGAGACTGGGTTTCCCATGCAGAGGATCTTGTAGATAAATATCTACCTCTTCATAAGGATCGTATCATCATTACAAAAGGTGGTGCCGACCGCAATACAAGTATTGAGAAAATCATTGAAGCTATCGATGCATATCGTCCGCTTACTCCAGAGGATATCGTTGTTACCCACGACTCTGTTCGTCCGTTCATTACGCTTCGCATGATTCAGGACAATATCCAACTTGCTCAAAATCATGACGCAGTGGACACAGTGGTAGAAGCGGTTGATACTATCGTTGAAAGCACTAATGGTCAATTTATTACAGATATTCCAAATCGTGCTCACCTCTATCAAGGACAAACACCTCAAACATTCCGTTGCAAGGATTTCATGGACCTTTATGGCTCTCTCTCTGCTGAAGAGAAAGAAATCTTGACAGATGCATGTAAAATCTTTGTAATCAAAGGAAAAGATGTGGCCTTGGCCAAGGGTGAATATTCAAATCTTAAAATTACAACCGTAACAGATTTGAAGATTGCAAAAAGTATGATTGAGAAAGACTAGTGAAATGATTAATCAAATTTATCAACTAACAAAGCCCAAGTTTATCAATGTCAAATACCAGGAAGAGGCTATTGACCAAGAGAATCATATCCTCATCCGCCCCAACTACATGGCTGTCTGTCATGCGGATCAGCGTTACTATCAAGGAAAACGTGACCCAAAGATTTTGAATAAAAAGCTTCCAATGGCAATGATTCACGAGTCATGTGGAACCGTTATTGCTGATCCAACAGGAACCTACGAGGTTGGGCAAAAAGTTGTCATGATTCCTAATCAGCCTCCTATGCAGAGTGATGAAGAATTCTATGAGAACTACATGACAGGGACTCATTTCTTGTCTAGTGGATTTGATGGCTTTATGAGAGAGTTTGTTTCTCTCCCTAAAGATCGTGTGGTGGCTTATGAAGCTATCGAAGATACGGTTGCAGCCATTACAGAGTTTGTCAGTGTTGGCATGCACGCTATGAATCGTCTATTGACTCTTGCTCATAGCAAGCGTAACCGAATTGCCGTTATCGGAGATGGTAGTTTAGCATTTGTGGTTGCCAATATTATCAACTATACTTTGCCAGAAGCAGAGATTGTGGTTATTGGTCGTCATTGGGAAAAATTGGAACTCTTCTCTTTTGCTAAAGAATGCTATATTACTGATAATATTCCTGAAGATTTGGCCTTTGACCATGCTTTTGAATGTTGTGGTGGAGATGGTACCGGACCAGCTATTAATGACTTGATTCGCTACATTCGTCCTCAGGGAACGATTCTCATGATGGGCGTTAGCGAATATAAAGTCAACCTCAATACACGCGATGCCTTAGAAAAGGGCTTGCTCTTGGTTGGTTCCTCTCGTTCTGGTCGCATTGATTTTGAAAATGCAATCCAAATGATGGAAGTCAAGAAATTTGCCAATCGTCTTAAAAATATCCTTTATCTAGAAGAACCTGTAAGAGAAATTAAAGATATTCACCGTGTCTTTGCGACCGATTTAAACACAGCCTTTAAAACTGTGTTTAAGTGGGAAGTATAAGTGCTGGAGGTTAATTGTGGAGAAAATCATTAAAGAAAAAATTTCTTCCTTACTTAGTCAAGAAGAGGAAGTCCTCAGTGTTGAACAACTGGGGGGAATGACCAATCAAAACTATTTGGTCAAAACAACAAATAGGCAATACATTGTTAAGTTCTTTGGTAAAGGGACAGAAAAGCTGATCAATCGTCAAGATGAAAAGTACAATCTTGAACTACTAAAGGATTTAGACTTAGATGTAAAAAATTATCTTTTTGATATTGAAGCTGGTATCAAAGTAAATGAGTATATCGAATCTGCGATTACGCTTGATTCAACGTCAATCAAGACCAAATTTGACAAAATTGCTCCAATATTACAAACCATTCATGCATCTGGTAAGGAGTTAAGAGGAGAATTTGCTCCTTTTGAAGAAATCAAAAAATACGAATCCTTGATTGAAGAAAAAATTCCTTATGCCAACTATGAAGCAGTTCGAGAAGAAGTCTTCTCCTTAGAGAAAAGACTGGCTGACTTAGGTGTTGACAGAAAATCTTGTCATATCGATTTGGTGCCTGAAAACTTTATCGAATCACCTCAAGGACGACTGTATCTTATTGACTGGGAATATTCATCAATGAATGATCCAATGTGGGATTTGGCTGCCCTCTTTTTAGAGTCTGAATTCACTCCCCAAGAGGAAGAAGCCTTCTTATCTTACTATGAGAGTGACCAAACACCTGTTTCTCAAGAAAAGATTGCAATCTATAAAATTTTGCAAGACGTTATTTGGAGTCTATGGACTGTCTATAAGGAAGAGCAGGGTGCAGATTTTGGTGACTATGGTGTAAGTCGTTACCAAAGAGCTGTTAAAGGTTTGGCTTATTATGGAGGTTCAGATGAAAACTAAAAATGGAGTTTCTTTTGGTCTACTCTCAGGTATTTTCTGGGGGTTAGGTCTAACGATTAGTGCTTATATCTTTTCGATTTTTACAGATTTATCGCCCTTTGTGGTGGCTGCTGCTCACGATTTCTTGAGTATCTTTATCTTACTAGCTTTTCTTTTGATAAAAGAAGGGAAAGTTCGTCTCTCAATTTTCTTAAATATTCGCAATGTTAGTGTTATCATCGGAGCCTTATTAGCAGGCCCTATCGGTATGCAGGCCAATCTTTATGCAGTTAAGTATATTGGAAGTTCCTTAGCTTCATCTGTTTCGGCTATCTACCCTGCAGTTTCAGTTTTATTGGCTTTCTTCTTTTTGAAGCACAAGATTTCAAAAAATACTGTGTTTGGGATTGTCTTGATTATTGCAGGGATTATTGCCCAGACCTATAAGGTTGAACAGGTCAATTCCTTCTACATTGGGATTCTCTGTGCTTTAGTTTGTGCTATTGCGTGGGGAAGTGAGAGTGTTCTAAGCTCCTTTGCTATGGAAAGTGAATTAAGTGAAATCGAAGCTCTCTTAATCCGTCAAGTGACTTCATTCTTATCTTATCTTGTGATTGTGCTCTTTTCTCATCAATCATTTTCAGAAGTGGCCAATGGACAATTACTAGGTCTTATGATTGTCTTTGCAGCCTTTGATATGATTTCTTACTTGGCTTATTATATCGCTATCAATCGCTTACAACCTGCTAAAGCTACAGGCTTGAACGTGAGCTATGTAGTTTGGACTGTCTTGTTTGCAGTTGTTTTCTTGGGTGCACCGCTAGATATGCTGACAATTATTACGTCACTTGTCGTCATTGCTGGAGTTTATATTATTATTAAAGAATAAAGGAGATTCGTGTGAAAGCCATCATCTTAGCAGCGGGATTGGGAACTCGCTTGCGTCCTATGACTGAAAATACCCCTAAGGCCTTGGTTCAGGTTAATCAAAAACCACTGATTGAATACCAAATTGAGTTTCTAAAAGAAAAAGGTATCCATGACATCATCATCATCGTTGGTTACCTTAAAGAACAATTCGATTACTTAAAAGAAAAATACGGTGTCCGCCTAGTTTTCAATGATAAATACGCTGACTACAATAACTTTTACTCTCTCTATCTTGTAAAAGAAGAATTAGCTAACAGCTATGTTATTGATGCTGATAATTATCTCTTTAAAAATATGTTCCGCAATGATTTGACACGTTCGACTTATTTTAGTGTTTATCGTGAAGATTGTACCAACGAATGGTTCTTGGTCTATGGAGATGACTACAAGGTTCAAGACATCATTGTTGATAGCAAGGCAGGTCGTATTCTTAGTGGTGTATCTTTCTGGGATGCTCCAACAGCAGAAAAGATTGTCAGCTTTATCGACAAGGCTTATGCGAGTGGTGAATTTGTTGATCTCTACTGGGACAATATGGTTAAGGACAATATCAAAGAGCTGGATGTCTATGTTGAAGAATTAGAAGGCAATAGCATCTATGAAATCGATAGTGTCCAAGACTATCATAAATTAGAAGAAATTCTTAAAAACGAAAATTAAAGATTTCAACATCTGGCTGAAATAGTCGGATGTTTTTTTGATTTTTTACGAACTTTTTACGAATAGATAGATGAGTAGAAAAAGAAATGGAGTTATTTATGAAAATCACAAACTATGAAATCTATAAGTTAAAAAAATCAGGTTTGACCAATCAACAGATTTTGAAAGTCCTAGAATACGGTGAAAATGTTGATCAGGAGCTTTTGTTGGGTGATATTGCAGATATATCAGGTTGCCGAAATCCAGCTGTTTTTATGGAACGTTATTTTCAGATAGACGATGCGCATTTGGAGAAAGAGTTTCAAAAATTTTCATCTTTCTCTATTTTAGACGACTGTTACCCTTGGGATTTGAGTGAAATTTATGATGCACCTGTGCTTTTATTTTACAAAGGAAATCTTGACCTCTTGAAATTTCCTAAGGTAGCGGTTGTGGGTAGTCGTGCTTGTAGTAAACAGGGCGCTAAGTCAGTTGAAAAAGTCATTCAAGGCTTGGAAAATGAACTGGTTATCGTCAGTGGATTAGCCAAGGGGATCGATACAGCAGCCCATATGGCAGCTCTGCAGAATGGCGGAAAAACCATTGCAGTGATTGGGACAGGTCTGGATGTGTTTTATCCTAAAGTCAACAAACGTTTGCAAGACTATCTCGGCAATGACCATCTGGTTCTAAGTGAATATGGACCTGGTGAACAACCTCTGAAATTTCATTTTCCTGCCCGTAATCGAATCATTGCTGGACTTTGTCGAGGTGTGATTGTAGCAGAGGCTAAGATGCGCTCAGGTAGTCTCATTACCTGTGAGAGAGCAATGGAAGAAGGGCGCGATGTCTTTGCTATTCCTGGTAGCATTTTAGATGGTCAATCAGACGGTTGCCATCATTTGATTCAAGAAGGTGCAAAATTGGTCACCAGTGGGCAGGATGTTCTTGCGGAATTTGAATTTTAAGACGAAATTTCTCTTTCTAAACCAACTTTTCTTCTATATATAGGTGCTAAGTCTTGACAGTTATGGCAAAATGGTTTACACTTTATAAAGTTTATTACTTTGAAAAGGTGTGATACTGTGGCTACGGCAACAAAAAAGAAAAAATCAACAGTTAAAAAAAATCTAGTAATCGTGGAGTCGCCTGCTAAGGCTAAGACGATTGAAAAATATCTAGGCAGAAACTATAAGGTTTTAGCCAGTGTCGGGCATATCCGTGATTTGAAGAAATCCAGTATGTCCGTTGATATTGAAAATAATTATGAACCGCAATATATCAATATCCGAGGAAAAGGTCCTCTCATCAATGACTTGAAAAAAGAAGCCAAAAAAGCTAATAAAGTCTTTCTGGCGAGTGACCCGGACCGTGAAGGAGAAGCGATTTCTTGGCATTTAGCTCACATTCTCAACTTGGATGAAAATGATGCCAACCGTGTGGTCTTCAATGAAATCACTAAGGATGCGGTCAAAAATGCTTTTAAAGAACCTCGTAAGATTGATATGGACTTGGTTGATGCCCAACAGGCTCGTCGTGTCCTAGACCGCTTGGTAGGCTATTCGATTTCGCCTATTTTGTGGAAGAAGGTCAAGAAGGGCTTGTCAGCAGGTCGCGTTCAGTCTATTGCGCTTAAGTTAATCATTGATCGTGAGAATGAAATCAACGCCTTCCAGCCAGAAGAATATTGGACAATTGATGGTGTCTTTAAAAAGGGAACCAAGCAATTTCAGGCTTCCTTCTATGGAGTAGATGGTAAAAAGCTAAAACTGACTAGTAATGACGAAGTCAAGGAAGTCTTATCTCGTCTGACTAGTAAAGATTTTTCAGTGGATCAGGTAGATAAGAAAGAGCGCAAGCGCAATGCTCCTTTACCCTATACCACTTCATCTATGCAGATGGATGCTGCCAATAAAATCAATTTCCGTACTCGAAAAACCATGATGGTTGCCCAACAGCTCTATGAAGGGATTAATATCGGTTCTGGTGTTCAAGGTTTGATTACTTATATGCGTACCGATTCGACTCGTATCAGTCCTGTAGCGCAAAATGAAGCAGCAAGTTTCATTACGGATCGTTTTGGTAGCAAGTATTCTAAGCATGGTAGCAAGGTCAAAAACGCTTCAGGTGCTCAGGATGCCCATGAGGCTATTCGCCCGTCTAGCGTTTTTAATACACCTGAAAGTATTGCTAAGTATCTGGACAAAGACCAGCTCAAGCTTTATACTCTTATTTGGAATCGTTTTGTAGCGAGTCAGATGACAGCTGCTGTCTTTGATACCATGGCTGTTAAATTGTCTCAAAATGGGGTTCAATTTGCTGCTAATGGTAGTCAGGTCAAGTTTGATGGTTATCTTGCCATTTATAACGATTCTGACAAGAATAAGATGTTACCAGATATGGCTGTTGGAGATGTGGTCAAACAGGTCAATAGCAAACCAGAGCAACATTTCACTCAACCGCCTGCTCGTTATTCTGAAGCGACATTGATCAAGACCTTGGAGGAAAATGGGGTTGGCCGTCCGTCAACCTACGCACCAACTATTGAAACCATTCAGAAACGTTATTATGTTCGCCTTGTAGCCAAACGTTTTGAACCGACAGAGTTGGGAGAAATTGTTAATAAGCTCATTGTTGAATATTTCCCAGATATCGTAAACGTGACCTTCACAGCTGAAATGGAAGGCAAGCTAGATGATGTCGAAGTCGGAAAAGAGCAGTGGCAACGTGTCATTGATGCCTTTTACAAACCTTTCTCTAAAGAGGTTGCCAAGGCTGAAGAAGAAATGGAGAAAATCCAGATCAAGGATGAACCAGCTGGATTTGATTGTGAAGTGTGTGGCAGTCCAATGGTTATTAAACTTGGTCGATTTG
The DNA here is from genome assembly GCF_905187535.1 of Streptococcus mitis. Classification (GTDB taxonomy): domain Bacteria; phylum Bacillota; class Bacilli; order Lactobacillales; family Streptococcaceae; genus Streptococcus; species Streptococcus mitis_BS. Next base: position 53,383 of record NZ_CAJJIE010000059.1, on the reverse strand, counting down.
GTAAGTTCTACGCTTGTAGCAATTTCCCAGATTGCCGTCATACCCAAGCAATCGTGAAAGAGATTGGTGTTGAGTGTCCAAGTTGTCATCAGGGACAAATCATTGAGCGTAAAACCAAACGTAACCGCCTTTTCTATGGTTGCAACCGCTATCCAGAATGTGAATTTACCTCTTGGGACAAACCTGTTGGTCGTGACTGTCCAAAATGTGGCAATTTCCTCATGGAGAAAAAAGTCCGTGGGGGTGGCAAGCAGGTTGTTTGTAGTAATGGTGATTACGAAGAAGAAAAGATTAAATAAGAAGAGAGTCCTGAAAGTGAATTTCAGGCTCTTTTTGGTTAGAACTTGACAAAATTCATCATTTTATGCGAAACTAGAAGAAGATTATTTTAACTAGGAGTAGTTATGCGTATTATTTATCTAATTATTGGTTTTTTATCACTGGCCTTGGCTATTGTTGGGGTTGTTTTACCCTTGTTGCCTACAACACCTTTTCTTTTACTGTCTATTGCTTGTTTCTCCAGAAGTTCCAAGCGCTTCGAAGACTGGCTTTATCATACCAAACTCTATCAAGCATATGTGGCTGATTTTCGTGAGACCAAGTCTATTGCGCGTGAACGAAAGAAAAAAATCATCGTATCTATCTACATCTTGATGGGAATTTCCATTTACTTTGCACCTCTTTTACCAGTCAAAATCGGTCTGGGAGCTTTGACCATCTTTATCACTTATTATCTCTTTAAGGTTATTCCAGACAAAGAATAAGTAAAATTTGTAACTATTTACCTTGATAAAATTGAAAGCATATTTACAACAATATGATATAATAAATTTAAAGTAATCTTCAAGGAGAATCAAATGATTTACGAATTTTGTGCTGAAAATGTGACCTTGCTTGAAAAAGCGATGCAGGCTGGAGCTCGTCGAATCGAACTCTGTGATAATCTAGCAGTTGGTGGAACAACACCCAGCTATGGAGTGACTAAGGCAGCAGTTGAATTGGCAACCAACTACGATACGACCATTATGACCATGATTCGTCCCCGTGGTGGCGACTTTGTCTATAATGAACTAGAAATTGCTATCATGCTAGAAGATATTCGATTGACTGCTCAGACTGGAAGTCAAGGGGTTGTTTTTGGAGCTTTAACTGCTGATAAGAAGTTGGATAAGGCTAATCTAGAGAAGTTGATTACTGCATCAAAAGGAATGGAAATTGTCTTCCACATGGCCTTTGATGAATTGAGTGACGAAGATCAGTTGGAAGCCATTGACTGGCTCAGCCAAGCTGGAGTCACTCGTATCTTAACTCGTGCTGGTGTGTCTGGCGATTCACTAGAGAAACGTTTTGCTCACTATCACAGAATTTTGGAACATGCTAAAGGTAAAATTGAAATCTTACCAGGTGGGGGGATTGACTTGGATAATCGTCAAATCTTTATCGACCAGTTGGGCGTGACACAATTGCATGGAACCAAGGTTGTCTTTTAAAAAATAGAAAGGAACTGCTAGCTTTGGGTAGCAGTTTTCACTTATGTTTGAAATTTTTAAATCTTACCAGTTTAATCAAGAAAAGGCTCGTGCCTATGGTTTTGTAGAAAATGAGGAAGTCTGGACCTATAGTTGCCAGATTTTGCAGGGTGATTTTGTCATGACAGTCTCCATCACTACTGATAATGTGAATTTTCAGGTCTTTGATCAGGAAACGGGCGACCTCTATCCTCAAGTCCATATGGAAAGTATGAGAGGAAGTTTTGTAGGAAGTGTCCGTGAGTCTTGTTTGGAGATTCTTTACCAGATTCGGAAGGCTTGTTTTGATGTGCAAGATTTTATCTGTTCTCAGACTAAGCGAATCATGACTCAGGTTCAGGAACAGTATGGAAACCAGTTGGAGTATCTGTGGGAGAAATCGCCTGATACAGCAGTTTTAAGACATGAAGGCAATCAAAAGTGGTATGCCGTTTTGATGAAAATTTCTTGGGATAAGCTGGAAAAGGGGAGAGAAGGATTAGTGGAAGCAGTCAATCTCAAGCACGACCAAGTAGCGAACTTACTTTCACAAAAGGGCATTTATCCAGCCTTTCATATGAACAAACGCTACTGGATTAGTGTGGCGCTTGATGATACTTTATCAGATGAAGAAGTGCTAGAATTGATAGAGAAAAGTTGGAATTTAACTTTGAAAAAATGAAATATTTCAAGGATTTTCAAGAACTTTCAATTAGCAAAATATTCTCTACTGAAGAAATTTTCAGAAAATATTGGATTTTTTCTTGACAAGTGCTTGTGCCTATGCTAAAATACTAAACAAGATATCAAACGAAGGAGAAAGTCAAACATGAAAACAGCTAAGTTTAATCAATTTGCTTTGTTGTTGAGGTACTCGGGCTAGTGCAAAAAGCATTAGTCCTGTTTGGCTTACCAAGCGGGAGTGAATCAACATCTCGCTTGGACTTCTAAGCGAGATGTTTTTTTAAAACCACATTTGGAAAAGGGGAAATCTTATGAGAACAGTTGAATTTCTAGATACTAGCCTTCGGGATGGAGAGCAGACACCTGGTGTTAACTTCTCAATCAAGGAAAAAATTGCCATTGCAAGGCAGCTGGAGAAATGGGGCATTTCAGCCATCGAAGCTGGTTTTCCAGCTGCTAGCCCAGACTCATTTACTGCAGTGCAGGAGATTGCTAAAGTCTTGAAGAAAACAGCAGTAACTGGTCTGGCCCGCTCTGTCAAGTCTGATATTGATGCTTGTTACGAGGCCCTCAAGGACGCCAAGTATCCACAGGTTCACGTCTTTATCGCTACCAGTCCGATTCACCGCAAGTATAAACTCAATAAGAGCAAGGAAGAGATTTTGGAAGCTATTAAGGAGCATGTTTCCTATGCCCGTTCTAAGTTTGAGATTGTTGAATTCTCTCCTGAGGATGCGACCAGAACAGAGTTGGATTTCCTCTTACAAGTCGTTCAAACAGCGGTCGATGCAGGGGCGACTTATATCAATATCCCTGATACGGTAGGATTTACCACTCCAGAGGAATATGGCGCTATCTTCAAATACTTGATTGAGAATGTCAAGACGGATCGTCAGATTATCTATTCACCTCACTGTCATGATGACCTCGGAATGGCAGTGGCTAATAGCCTTGCTGCTGTTAAGAATGGGGCCGGACGAGTAGAGGGGACTATCAACGGTATTGGTGAGCGAGCTGGTAATGCTGCTTTGGAAGAAATTGCAGTTGCTCTCAATATTCGCCAAGATTACTATCAAGCAGTAACCAGTATTGTCCTAAATGAAACTATCAATACTTCTGAAATGGTTTCTCGCTTCTCAGGTATCCCAGTTCCTAAAAACAAGGCTGTGGTCGGTGGCAATGCCTTCTCTCACGAATCTGGTATTCACCAAGACGGAGTTCTTAAAAATCCTCTTACCTATGAAATCATAACCCCTGAATTAGTCGGTGTTAAGAGTAATAGTCTTCCGCTTGGAAAATTGTCAGGTCGCCATGCCTTTGTCGAGAAACTAAGAGAATTGGCCCTAGACTTTACAGAAGAGGATATCAAACCACTCTTTGCTAAGTTCAAGGCGTTGGCTGATAAAAAGCAAGAAATCACAGATGCAGATATTCGTGCTCTGGTAGCTGGAACCATGGTTGAAAACCCAGAAGGCTTCCACTTTGATGATTTACAACTTCAAACGCATGTGGATAATGATATCGAAGCGCTCGTTAGCCTAGCTAATATGGATGGTGAGAAAGTTGAGTTCAACGCGTCAGGACAAGGTTCTGTTGAAGCAATCTTCAACGCTATCGATAAGTTCTTTAACCAATCCGTTCGCTTGGTGTCCTACACTATTGACGCTGTGACGGATGGAATTGATGCCCAGGCTCGGGTTTTGGTCACTGTTGAAAACAGAGATACAGAAACCATCTTTAATGCAGCAGGGCTTGATTTCGATGTGTTGAAGGCTTCGGCTATTGCCTACATCAATGCCAATACCTTTGTTCAAAAAGAGAATGCTGGTGAGATGGGACGTAGCGTTTCCTATCGCGATATGCCTAGTGTGTAAAGGAGAATGCTATGACAAAGAAAATAGTAGTTCTAGCAGGGGACGGAATCGGCCCAGAAATCATGGAGGCTGGTTTAGAGGTTTTGGAAGCTCTAGCTGAAAAAACAGGTTTTGATTATGAGATTGATAGACGACCTTTTGGAGGTGCAGGTATCGATGCTGCAGGGCATCCCTTACCTGATGAGACACTCAAGGCATGTAGAGGAGCAGATGCTATTCTCCTAGCGGCTATCGGTAGTCCCCAGTATGATGGAGAAGCGGTTCGGCCTGAACAAGGCTTGCTGGCTCTCCGTAAGGAACTCAATCTTTATGCCAATATTCGCCCTGTTAAGATTTTTGAGAGTCTCAAGCATTTGTCACCACTAAAACCAGAACGAATTGCTGGTGTAGACTTTGTTGTGGTACGTGAGTTGACAGGCGGGATTTACTTTGGGGATCATATCCTTGAAGAGCGGAAAGCGCGTGATATCAACGACTATAGCTATGAGGAAGTGGAGCGAATTATTCGTAAATCCTTTGAAATTGCAAGAAGTAGAAGAAAAATCGTTACTAGCATTGATAAGCAAAACGTGTTGGCAACATCAAAACTTTGGCGCAAAGTAGCTGAGGAAGTCGCACAGGATTTCCCAGATGTGACCTTGGAACACCAGCTGGTGGACTCAGCTGCTATGCTTATGATTACCAATCCTGCTAAGTTTGATGTCATCGTTACGGAGAATCTTTTCGGAGATATTCTCTCGGATGAGTCGAGCGTTCTATCTGGCACGCTTGGGGTTATGCCATCAGCCAGTCATTCTGAAAATGGCCCAAGTCTCTATGAGCCTATTCATGGTTCAGCTCCTGATATTGCAGGTCAAGGCATTGCCAATCCTGTTTCCATGATTTTATCAGTGGCCATGATGTTGAGAGATAGTTTTGGACGTTATGAGGATGCAGAGCGTATCGAACATGCTGTCGAGGCAAGTTTGGCAGCTGGAATTTTAACGAGAGATATAGGAGGTCAGGCTTCGACCAAGGAAATGACGGAAGCTATTATTGCAAGGTTATGAAGTTAGACGAAAAAATTACTCTAGTCCTCTTGATTTGGAATGTCATGATTTTCATCATTTATGGCATTGACAAATCCAAGGCAAGGAGAAGAACTTGGCGCATTCCAGAGAAAATCTTACTCATTTTAGCCTTTACTTGTGGTGGTTTTGGAGCTTGGTTAGCAGGAATTACTTTTCACCACAAGACTAGAAAATGGTACTTTAAAACAGTTTGGTTTCTTGGGATGGTGACCACATTAGTAGCCTTATATGTTATTTGGAGGTAATGGATGGCAGGAAAATCGATTTTTGATAAATTATGGGACCGTCATGTCATCACAGGAGAAGAGGGGCAACCCCAACTCATGTATGTGGACCAGCACTATATCCACGAAGTGACCAGTCCGCAAGCATTTCAAGGACTACGAGACGCAGGTCGCAGATTGAGACGACCAGACTTGACATTTGGAACCTTTGACCACAATGTCCCGACAGTCAATATCTATGATATTCGAGATGTGATTTCTAAGGCTCAAATTGATAAGCTGGCTGAAAATGTTGAGGAGTTTGGGATTGAACATGCGGCCCACGGTTCTGAAAAACAAGGAATTGTTCACATGGTTGGTCCAGAAACAGGACGGACCCAACCAGGGAAATTCATTGTCTGTGGAGACAGCCATACGGCAACCCATGGAGCTTTCGGAGCAATCGCTTTTGGAATTGGGACCAGTGAGGTTGAGCATGTCTTTGCGACACAGACCCTCTGGCAGGTCAAACCCAAGAAAATGCTGGTAGAATTCACTGGTGTTCCTCAAAAAGGAGTTTATTCCAAGGATTTCATTCTCGCCTTAATTGCTAAATACGGCGTTGCTTGTGGTGTTGGTTATGTCGTGGAATATCGTGGACAGGCTATTGATGCACTGAGCATGGAAGAGCGAATGACCATCTGCAATATGTCCATCGAGTTTGGATCCAAGATGGGAATCATGAATCCGGATCAAACCACCTTTGATTATATCAAGGGACGGGAATGTGTTCCAGAAGCTTTCGAGGAGGCTGTGGCGGACTGGAAAACAATTGTCAGTGATGATGATGCCGTTTACGATAAGGTTATCCGGATGGATGTCTCAGACCTAGCTCCTATGGTGACCTGGGGAACCAATCCTGCTATGGGAGTTGACTTTGACAGTAGCTTCCCAGAAATTAAGGATATGAATGATGAGAGAGCCTACAATTACATGAACTTGGAGCCAGGTCAAAAGCCAGCTGATATTGAACTAGGATATATCTTTATTGGTTCATGTACTAATGCCCGGCTCAGCGATTTACAGCTGGCTGCGCGATTTGTCAAAGGGAAGAAGATAGCACCCAATTTAACAGCAATTGTGGTTCCTGGCTCTCGTCCTGTGAAACGAGCTGCTGAGAAGTTGGGCTTGGACAAGGTCTTTCTAGATGCTGGATTTGAGTGGAGAGACCCGGGTTGCTCTATGTGCCTAGGGATGAATCCTGACAAGGTACCTGATGGTGTTCACTGCGCCTCAACCAGCAATCGAAACTTTGAAGACAGACAAGGATTTGGCGCTAAGACTCATCTCTGTAGTCCAGCTATGGCAGCTGCGGCAGCTATCGCAGGGCGATTCGTAGATGTTCGGCAAATGTCAGAAGCCCAGTAAGGAGAGGATATGGAGAAATTTACAGTTTATACGGGAACGACTGTTCCTCTCATGAATGATAACATCGACACCGACCAAATCCTACCCAAGCAGTTTCTAAAGTTAATTGATAAAAAAGGCTTTGGTAAGTACCTCATGTATGCTTGGCGTTATCTGGACGACAAGTATACTGAGGATCCTGACTTTGTCTTTAATCAGCCTGAATATCGTAAAGCCAGTATTCTTATCTCAGGGGATAACTTTGGGGCAGGTTCTTCGAGGGAACATGCAGCTTGGGCCTTAGCAGACTATGGTTTTAAGGTCGTGATTGCAGGATCTTTTGGGGATATTCATTACAATAATGAACTCAATAATGGCATGTTGCCTATTGTTCAGCCTAGAGAGGTTAGAGAAAAGCTAGCCCAGCTCAAACCGACTGACCAGGTAACTGTGGACTTGGAACAACAGAAAATCATCTCACCGGTTGGAGAGTTCACTTTTGAAATTGATAGCGAGTGGAAACACAAGCTCTCAAATGGTTTGGATGATATCGGAATTACCTTGCAGTATGAAGATTTGATTGCTGCCTATGAAAAACAACGACCAGCCTACTGGCAGGATTAGAAGAAAATTAGAAAAGGAAATAGAACTATGACAAAACACATTCAATGGAACGGAACACTTTCACAAGAAGGCTATGACATTTTAAAAGGTGAGGGCGGATGTATCGTTTGCCCTACTAAAGTTGGTTACATTATCATGACCAGCGATAAGGCAGGACTTGAGCGTAAGTTCGCAGCCAAAGAGCGTAACCGTAACAAACCAGGTGTTGTTCTCTGCGGTAGCATGGATGAGCTTCGTGCTTTAGCACAACTTAACCCAGAAATTGAAGCCTTCTACCAAAAACATTGGGATGAAGATATTCTTCTTGGTTGTATCCTTCCTTGGAAACCAGAAGCTTTTGAAAAACTCAAAGCATACGGTGATGGTCGTGAAGAGCTGATGACTGACGTGCGTGGAACGAGCTGTTTTGTTATCAAATTTGGTAAAGCTGGTGAACAATTGGCTGCCAAACTTTGGGAAGAAGGCAAGATGGTTTATGCCTCATCAGCTAACCCATCTGGAAAAGGAAACCGTGGTAAAGTAGAAGGTATTGGAGAACGTATCGAAGGAGCAGTGGACCTTGTTATCGAGGCAGATGACTACGTTGCTTCTATCCAGCCTGACAAAACGATTGAAACTCGCTATGAGCAAGGTGTGATGGTGTCTATGGTCGATAAGGACGGCAAACTCATCCCAGAACAAGGAGGAGCTCGCTCAACTTCACCAGCACCAGTTGTGATTCGTAAAGGACTTGACATTGATAAAATCATGATGCACCTTTCAGACACCTTTAACTCATGGGACTACCGCCAGGGTGAGTATTATTAGAATAGAGAAGGAGTGGGGAGAAAACAATTTCCCCTCTTTTTTCTATTTACGCAAGAAAAATCCGAACATTATATTTTAATTTATAAAATTATTTGACAAAATCTGTACTTTGATTTATAATTAATTAAGGAAACGTCGGAAAAGGCGTAGAGATGCGCAAGCATAGGTAGGTCATTACAAAAGAAACGAGACATCGATATGTTAAATGAATTTCCAATTTTTGATTACGAAGATATTCAATTGATTCCAAATAAATGTGTCATTAAAAGCCGTGCAGAAGCGGATACAAGTGTCACTTTAGGAAATCACACCTTTAAACTACCTGTTGTGCCAGCTAATATGCAAACGATTTTGGATGAAAATGTAGCAGAGCAACTGGCTAAAGGTGGTTACTTCTACATTATGCACCGTTTTGATGAGGCAGGACGTATTCCTTTTATTAAGCGCATGCATGAGCAAGGGCTCATTGCGTCCATTTCTGTTGGTGTTAAGGACTATGAGTATGATTTTGTTAGCCAGCTCAAGGATGATGCTCCGGAATATATCACGATTGATATTGCCCATGGTCATGCGGATAGCGTGATTTCTATGATTCAACACATCAAGAAAGAATTGCCAGATACCTTTGTCATTGCTGGAAATGTGGGAACACCAGAAGCCGTGCGTGAACTTGAAAATGCTGGTGCGGATGCTACTAAGGTTGGAATTGGTCCTGGTAAGGTTTGTATCACCAAGGTCAAGACAGGTTTTGGTACAGGTGGTTGGCAATTGGCTGCCCTTCGTTGGTGTGCCAAGGCTGCACGTAAACCGATTATTGCTGATGGAGGAATTCGTACTCACGGTGATATTGCCAAGTCTATCCGCTTCGGTGCTAGCATGGTCATGATTGGTTCCCTCTTTGCAGGACATATTGAAAGTCCAGGGAAAACGATTGAAGTCGATGGTGAACAGTTCAAAGAATATTATGGTTCAGCCTCACAATATCAAAAAGGTGCTTACAAAAATGTGGAAGGCAAACGTATCTTGCTTCCTGCTAAAGGTCATCTGCAAGACACTTTAACTGAGATGGAACAAGACCTTCAAAGTGCTATTTCTTATGCAGGTGGACGTCAGGTTGCTGACCTTAAACACGTTGATTATGTGATCGTGAAAAATTCCATCTGGAATGGGGATGCTTCCCACTAAGACGGGCTATCTGACCAGAAAAAAACTTGTTATTAGAACAGATTTTTGTTATAATAAAACAAGTTTCCACCCTTAGTGTAATGGATATCACGTAAGATTCCGGTTCTTGAGATGGGGGTTCGATTCCCTCAGGGTGGATGTAAACATCCTAAAAAAGCCTTTAAATAGGGCTTTTTTCTTTACACTGCTCTAAATGTGTCCCTAAAACTCTTCGAAAATCTCTTCAAACCACATCAGCGTCGCCTTACCGTAGTTATGTTACTGACTTCATCAGTTCTATCTGCAACCTCAAAACAGTGTTTTGAGCTGACTTCGTCAGTCTTATCTACAACCTCAAAGCAGTGCTTTGAGCAACCTGCGTCTAGCTTCCTAGTTTGCTCTTTGACTTTCATTGAGTATAAAACTGAAAATCTCTTTTTAAAGAATATCCAAGAATATCCAAATCCCCTCCAGTCCCGTTTTAAAGTGACTCAGGGGGCTTTTTTTGATATAATAAAAAGGACTGTTATCAGTTAGAAAGAGGTTGGTATGAAAGAATTACAAACTGTACTAAAGAACCATTTTGCAATCGAATTTGCAGATAAAAATTTACTGGAGACTGCCTTTACTCATACGAGTTATGCCAATGAGCACCGCCTCTTAAAAATTTCACACAATGAACGCTTGGAATTTTTAGGAGACGCTGTTCTACAGTTATTGATTTCAGAATATCTGTATAAAAAATATCCTAAAAAGCCTGAGGGTGACTTGTCTAAACTCCGTGCCATGATTGTCCGCGAGGAGAGTTTAGCTGGTTTTGCGCGTGATTGTCAGTTTGATCAGTTTATCAAGCTGGGTAAGGGGGAAGAAAAATCTGGTGGTCGCAATCGTGATACCATTCTTGGTGATGCCTTTGAGGCCTTTCTTGGTGCCCTCCTTTTGGACAAGGATGTGGCCAAAGTCAAGGAATTTATCTATCAAGTCATGATTCCTAAGGTTGAAGCAGGCGAATTTGAGATGATTACAGACTACAAAACCCATCTCCAAGAGTTGCTTCAGGTCAATGGGGATGTGGCTATTCGTTATCAGGTGATTTCTGAAACAGGGCCTGCTCACGATAAGGTTTTTGATGTAGAAGTTCTCGTTGAAGGTAAGAGCATCGGTCAAGGTCAAGGTCGTTCTAAGAAATTAGCAGAGCAGGAAGCTGCCAAAAATGCCGTTGAGAAAGGGCTGGATTCATGTATTTAAAGGAAATCGAAATTCAGGGATTCAAGTCTTTTGCTGACAAGACTAAGGTCATCTTTGACCAAGGTGTGACGGCAGTTGTTGGGCCCAATGGATCTGGAAAGTCGAATATTACAGAAAGTCTGCGTTGGGCTTTGGGGGAGTCTAGTGTCAAGAGTCTCCGTGGTGGCAAGATGCCGGATGTTATCTTTGCTGGAACAGAAAGTCGCAAACCGCTCAATTATGCTTCTGTAGTTGTGACTTTGGATAATAATGACGGATTTATCAAGGATGCAGGTCAAGAAATCAGGGTAGAACGTCATATCTATCGCAGTGGAGATAGCGAATACAAGATTGACGGCAAGAAAGTCCGTCTGCGTGATATTCATGACCTTTTCTTGGATACTGGATTGGGACGAGATTCCTTCTCTATCATTTCCCAAGGGAAGGTTGAGGAGATTTTCAACTCTAAGCCTGAGGAACGCCGAGCTATTTTTGAAGAAGCTGCTGGAGTTTTAAAATACAAGACTCGCAGAAAAGAAACTGAGAGTAAACTGCAGCAAACCCAGGATAATCTGGATCGTCTAGAAGACATTATCTATGAGTTGGACAATCAAATCAAGCCTCTTGAGAAGCAAGCTGAAAATGCTCGTAAGTTTCTAGATTTGGAAGGCCAACGTAAAGCTATTTACTTGGATGTTTTAGCTGCTCAAATCAAGGAAAATAAGGCTGAACTAGATTTGACAGAAGAAGAGTTGGCACAGGTTCAGGAACTATTGACTAGTTATTACCAAAAGCGTGAAAAATTAGAGGAAGAAAATCATACTCTTAAAAAGCAACGCCAAGATTTACAGGCTGAAATGGCCAAAGACCAAGGCAGTTTGATGGATTTGACCAGTCTGATTAGTGATTTAGAGAGAAAATTAGCCTTATCGAAATTAGAATCTGAGCAAGTAGCCCTGAATCAACAGGAAGCACAAGTCCGTTTGGCTACTTTGGAGGATAAGAGAAAGACTCTAAGTCAGGAAAAGGCTGAAAAAGAAAGCTCTTTAGCTCTCTTAGAAGAAAATCTAGTCCAAAATAATCAAAAACTCAATCGTTTAGAGGCTGAATTGCTGGCTTTTTCAGATGATCCTGATCAAATGATTGAGCTCTTACGCGAACGCTTTGTAGCTCTTTTACAAGAAGAAGCAGATGTCTCAAACCAGCTGACCCGTATCGAAAACGAGTTGGAAAATAGTCGTCAGCTTTCTCAAAAACAAGCAGATCAACTACAAAAATTCAAAGAACAACTGGCTACAGCTAAAGAGAAGGCTAGTCAGCAAAAAGACGAGCTTGAAACTGCTAAGGAGCAGGTTCAGAAATTATTGGCCGACTATCAAGCTATTGACAAGGAGCAAGAGGAGCAGAAAGCTTCCTATCAAACTCAACAAAGTCAACTATTTGACCGTCTGGATAGTCTCAAAAACAAGCAGGCCAGAGCTAAAAGTTTGGAAAATATCCTGAGGAATCATAGTAACTTTTATGCAGGTGTTAAGAGTGTTCTCCAAGAAAAGGCCCGTCTTGGTGGAATAATTGGGGCTGTTAGTGAGCACCTGACCTTTGATGTGCATTATCAAACTGCTCTAGAGATTGCGCTTGGAGCAAGCAGTCAGCACATCATTGTAGAAGATGAGAACGCGGCGACTAAGGCCATTGATTTCCTCAAACGAAACAGAGCCGGTCGTGCGACCTTCCTTCCTTTAACGACTATCAAGGCTCGTACGATTTCTAGTCAGAATCAAGATGCTATCGCAGCAAGTCCAGGCTTCCTTGGGATGGCAGATGAGTTGGTGACATTCGATACTAGACTGGAAGCTATTTTCAAGAACTTGCTAGCTACAACAGCTATTTTTGATACCGTAGAACACGCGCGTGTAGCAGCTCGTCAAGTACGTTACCAGGTTCGTATGGTGACTTTGGACGGTACAGAGTTGCGCACAGGTGGTTCTTACGCAGGTGGAGCCAATCGCCAGAATAACAGTATTTTTATCAAGCCAGAGCTGGAGCAATTACAAAAAGAAATTGCTGAAGAAGAAGCAAGTCTTCGTTTAGAAGAAGCGACTTTTAAGACCTTACAAGACCAGATGGCTACATTGTCAGAAAGATTAGAAGCCATCAAATCTCAAGGAGAGCAGGCTCGTATTCAGGAGCAGGGCTTATCCCTCGCTTATCAGCAGACCAGTCAGCAAGTTGAAGAGCTAGAAACTCTTTGGAAACTCCAAGAAGAGGAATTAGATCGTCTTTCTGACGGAGATTGGCAAGCAGATAAGGAAAAATGCCAAGCACGCCTTGCTACTATTGCCAGTGACAAGCAAAATCTGGAAGCTGAGATTGAAGAGATTAAGTCTAACAAAAATGCCATCCAAGAACGTTATCAGAACTTGCAAGAACAGGTAGCGCAAGCTCGCTTGCTTAAGACAGAACTACAAGGGCAAAAACGTTATGAAGTAGCTGATATTGAGCGTTTAGGAAAAGAATTGGACAATTTAGATATCGAACAAGAGGAAATCCAGCGCCTTCTTCAAGAAAAGGTTGACAATCTTGAGAAAGTTGATACAGAATTGCTCAGTCAACAGGCTGAAGAAGCCAAAATGCAGAAAACAAACCTCCAACAAGGTTTGATTCGTAAGCAGTTTGAATTAGATGATATTGAAGGGCAACTGGATGATATTGCTAGTCATTTGGATCAGGCCCGCCAGCAGAATGAAGAGTGGATTCGCAAGCAAACACGTGCTGAAGCTAAGAAAGAAAAGGTCAGCGAGCGCTTACGCCATTTACAAAGTCAATTAACAGACCAGTATCAGATTAGCTATACTGAAGCCCTAGAAAAGGCGCATGAGTTGGAAAATCTCAATCTGGCGGAGCAAGAGGTTAAGGACTTAGAGAAGGCTATTCGCTCACTAGGTCCTGTCAATATAGAAGCTATTGACCAGTACGAAGAAGTACACAACCGTATGGATTTCCTCAATAGCCAACGTGATGACATTTTGTCAGCGAAAAACCTGCTCCTTGAGACCATTACAGAGATGAATGATGAGGTTAAGGAACGCTTTAAATCAACCTTTGAAGCCATTCGTGAGTCCTTTAAAGTGACCTTCAAGCAGATGTTTGGTGGAGGTCAAGCAGACCTGATTTTGACTGAAGGAGATCTGCTGACAGCTGGGGTTGAGATTTCTGTTCAACCTCCAGGTAAGAAAATCCAGTCTCTTAATCTCATGAGTGGTGGTGAAAAAGCTCTATCGGCTCTTGCTTTGCTTTTTTCTATCATTCGAGTTAAGACCATTCCATTTGTTATCTTGGATGAGGTAGAGGCTGCGCTAGACGAAGCCAATGTTAAACGCTTTGGGGATTACCTCAATCGATTTGACAAGGACAGCCAGTTTATCGTTGTGACCCACCGTAAGGGAACCATGGCAGCGGCTGATTCCATCTATGGAGTGACCATGCAAGAATCAGGTGTCTCAAAAATTGTTTCAGTTAAGTTAAAAGATTTAGAAAGTATTGAAGGATGACAATTAAACTAGTAGCAACAGATATGGACGGAACCTTCCTAGATGAGAATGGACGCTTTGATATGGACCGCCTCAAGTCTCTCTTGGTTTCCTACAAGGAAAAAGGGATTTACTTTGCGGTGGCTTCGGGGCGCGGATTTTTATCTCTAGAAAAATTATTTGCTGATGTTCGTGATGACATTATTTTTATCGCGGAAAATGGCAGTTTGGTAGAATATCAAGGTCAAGACTTGTATGAAGCGACCATGTCTCGTGAGTTTTATCTGGCAACTTTTGAAAAGCTGAAAACGTCACCTTATGTAGATATCAATAAATTGCTCTTGACGGGGAAAAAAGGCTCTTATGTGCTAGATACAGTTGATGAGACTTATTTAAAAGTGAGTCAGCACTATAATGAAAATATCCAAAAAGTAGCGAGTTTGGAAGATATCACAGATGACATTTTCAAATTTACAACCAACTTCACAGAAGAAACGCTGGAAGCTGGGGAGGCTTGGGTAAACGAAAACGTGCCTGGTGTTAAGGCCATGACAACTGGCTTTGAATCCATTGATATTGTTCTGGACTATGTCGATAAGGGTGTGGCTATTGTTGAATTGGCTAAAAAACTTGGTATCACAATGGATCAGGTTATGGCTTTTGGAGACAATCTAAATGACTTGCATATGATGCAGGTTGTGGGACATCCTGTAGCTCCTGAAAATGCACGACCTGAAATTTTAGAATTAGCAGAGACAGTGATTGGTCACCATAAGGACCAGTCGGTTATAGCTTATATGGAGGGCTTATAATGGCAGATATAAAATTGATTGCATTGGACTTGGACGGGACTTTGCTGACTACTGATAAAAAGTTGACGGATCGTACCAAGGCAACCTTGAAAGCTGCGCGTGATCGTGGTATTAAGGTTGTATTGACAACTGGTCGTCCCTTAAAAGCTATGGATTTCTTTCTCCATGAGCTAGGGACTGAAGGCCAAGAAGATGAGTATACCATTACTTTTAATGGTGGTTTGGTTCAGAAAAATACAGGTGAAATCCTTGATAAGACAGTTTTTTCATATGATGATGTGGCACGCTTGTATGAGGAAACAGAGAAATTATCACTGCCTTTTGATGCTATCTCAGAAGGAACTGTTTATCAAATTCAATCCGACCAAGAAAGTCTTTATGCCAAATTTAATCCAGCTTTGACTTTTGTTCCAGTGGACTTTGCAGACTTGTCTAGTCAAATGACCTACAACAAATGCGTGACTGCCTTTGCTCAAGAACCCTTGGATGCAGCCATTCAGAAGATTTCTCCAGAATTGTTTGATCAATATGAAATCTTTAAATCACGTGAAATGTTGCTAGAGTGGTCACCAAAGAATGTTCATAAAGCAACAGGTTTGGCTAAACTAATCAGCCATCTTGGAATCGACCAAAGCCAAGTCATGGCCTGTGGTGATGAGGCCAATGACCTTTCTATGATTGAGTGGGCAGGACTCGGTGTTGCCATGCAAAACGCTGTTCCTGAAGTCAAGGAAGTCGCAAATGTGGTAACTCCTATGACCAACGATGAGGAAGCTGTCGCCTGGGCTATCGAAGAATATGTGCTAAAGGAGAATTAAGATATGGGATTATTTGACCGTCTATTCGGAAAAAAAGAAGAACCTAAAATCGAAGAAGTTGTAAAAGAAGCTCTGGAAAATCTTGATTTGTCTGAAGATGTTGAGCCTGCCTTAACAGAAGCTGAGGAAGTTTTTCAAGAAGAAGCAGAGGTTGAAATTGTTGAACAAGCTTTACTCGAAGAAGAGGAAATCCAAAAAACTGTTGAAGAAAATTATGATTCAGAACCAACTGTAGAAGTTTCTCAAGAAGAAATAGAAGAATTTCCAAACTCAGAAGAAGTCACAGAGGAAGAGAATACTGAGCTCCTAGAGACTGTAGAAGGAAATAGTTCTGAAGTTCTTGAAGAAGAAACGCCTCAGGTAGAAGAAACCGTTCAGGAAAAATATGACCGAAGTCTCAAGAAAACTCGTACAGGATTTGGTGCTCGTTTGAATGCCTTCTTTGCCAATTTCCGCTCTGTTGATGAGGAATTTTTCGAGGAACTGGAAGAACTACTGATCATGAGCGACGTCGGTGTGCAGGTAGCTTCAAACTTAACAGAGGAGTTACGCTACGAAGCCAAGCTTGAAAACGCCAAGAAACCTGATGCACTTCGCCGTGTCATCATTGAGAAATTGGTTGAGCTTTATGAAAAGGATGGCAACTATGATGAAAGTATCCACTTCCAAGATGGCTTGACAGTCATGCTCTTTGTTGGGGTTAATGGTGTTGGGAAAACAACTTCTATCGGGAAACTAGCTCACCGCTACAAACAAGCTGGTAAGAAGGTCATGCTGGTTGCGGCAGATACCTTCCGTGCAGGTGCAGTTGCACAGCTAGCAGAATGGGGACGCCGTGTGGATGTTCCAGTTGTGACTGGACCTGAAAAAGCTGACCCAGCCAGTGTAGTCTTTGATGGCATGGAACGTGCTGTAGCTGAAGGTATCGATATTCTTATGATTGATACCGCTGGTCGTCTGCAAAACAAGGACAACCTCATGGCTGAGTTGGAGAAGATTGGTCGTATTATCAAACGTGTTGTGCCCGAAGCTCCGCATGAAACCTTCTTGGCACTTGATGCATCAACAGGTCAAAACGCTCTTGTACAGGCCAAAGAATTTTCGAAAATCACTCCTTTAACGGGAATTGTCTTGACTAAGATTGACGGAACTGCTCGAGGTGGTGTTGTTCTAGCCATCCGAGAAGAACTCAATATTCCTGTAAAATTGATTGGATTTGGTGAAAAAATCGATGATATTGGAGAGTTTAACTCAGAAAACTTTATGAAGGGTCTCTTGGAAGGCTTAATCTAATCAGAAGCAAAAATCCTGCAAGGTACAAACTTGCAGGAAATTTTTTTATTCTAAACGACCATCTTGACGATAGGTGATATCTGGTTGCCAAGTCCATTTGGCACCGAATTTTTCAAGTAAGTCAAAGCTTGCTTGAGGTCCCATGCTTCCAGCTTTATAGTCATGAAGTGGGGCACCATTTTCGGCCCAGAGCTCTTCGATACGGTCAATCAATTTCCATGACGCACCAACTTCATCCCAGTGGCTAAAGTTAGTTGAGTTGTTGTTTAGGACATCATAAATCAATTTCTCGTATGGTTCTGGAGAAGCACCAGTTGCGGTCGCATCTGTACGGTAATCCAGTGAGTTCGGAGCTAAGTTAAATTCTTCTCCTACTTGTTTCCCATTTAGGCTAAGAGAGAAGCCTTCTGTTGGTTGGATATAGATGGTCAAAATATTTGGAGCAAGTGGTTCTCCAAAGATAGAATCCATTTGTTTAAAGACGATGTTGACATGAGTTCCTTTTTCAGTCAGACGTTTACCAGTACGGAAGAAGAAAGGAACACCACGGAAGCGATCGCTGTCTACAAAGAAGGCACCAGATGCAAAGGTTTCAGTTGTAGATTCTGGATTCACATTTGGCTCACTACGATAAGAGATATATTTCATGCCATCAATCTTACCTGAACGGTATTGACCACGGATAAAGTGTTCTTTAAGCTCTTCATCCGTTGGATGATAGAGGTTTTTAAAGACCTTAATCTTTTCGGCACGAATCTCGTCTTTTGTAAAGCTTGCTGGCTTGTCCATAGCAAGGAGAGAAAGAAGTTGTAGTGTGTGGTTTTGTACCATGTCACGGAGTGCACCAGATTGGTCATAGTAGCCACCACGCTCTTCTACACCCAAGCGCTCCGCAAAAGTAATTTGAACATTATCGATAAAGTCCTTGTTCCAAACATTTTCAAAAATCAGGTTTGCAAAGCGAACTGCAAAGATACTTTGGATCATTTCCTTACCAAGATAATGGTCAATACGGAAAATTTGTTCTTCGTCAAATGTTGCTAGGAGCTCGTCATTCAACTTGCTTGCAGTTGCGTAATCTGTACCAAATGGTTTTTCAACGATTAAGCGTTCAAAACCTTTACCATCCACAATGTTTTCAGACTTGAGGTGTTTGGCAATGGTTCCAAAGAATTGAGGCGCCATAGACAAGAAGAAGAGCTTGTTGTGTTCAGCTTGGTACTTGTCATTTAGTTCAGCCTGCAATTGACGCAAAGCAATATAGTGTTCTGTATCGTTGACATCATGACTTTGATAGTAGAAGTGGCTAGCGAACTCTTGAGCCTGTTCGGTACTATCTGCCAAATCAAGGATCGATTCGACTACAACAGATTCAAAATATTCCTTGCTCCAAGGACGACGAGCAGTTCCAATGACTGCAAAGTGCTCGGAAAGATTGCCGGATTTATATAGTCTAAAAAGGGAAGGGTAGAGCTTGCGTTTAGCCAGGTCTCCACTCGCACCGAAAATTGTAACAATAACCTTAGATGACATCTAGCTACCTAATTTCTATTTTTATTCCTAGTCTTGCTAGGTATGAGGAAACCTCATTTCATAAACTTAATTCTAACATAATTTTCCGAAAAATCAAAAAATCCAATACGAGATAGAAAAAAACTGTAAGGATTTCCTTACAGTTTGAGTTTAGACGTTTAAGACCTTGTCCAAGAACTCTTTCAGACGTGGGTGTTGTGGGTTATCAAAGATTTGATCAGGTGTTCCGTCTTCTAGGAATTCACCGTCTGCAGTAAAGATAACGCGGTTGGCAACTTGACGGGCAAATCCCATTTCATGGGTTACGATAATCATGGTCATACCTTGCTCAGCCAATTCCTTCATAACGTTCAGTACGTCTCCGACCATCTCAGGGTCAAGGGCTGAAGTTGGTTCATCAAAGAGCATGATATCTGGGTTCATTGCAAGTCCACGAGCGATGGCCACACGTTGTTTTTGACCACCTGATAGGCTATCTGGATTAGCATTAGCTTTATCTGCTAGCCCAACCTTGTCAAGCAACTCCATTCCCAATTTCTCAGCTTCTTCCTTAGTCATCAACTTGTGCTCAATAGGAGCAAAAGTGATGTTGTCTAAAACAGACATATGTGGGAAAAGGTTGAAGTGTTGGAAAACCATTCCGATATTTTCACGGACGTGGTCAACGTTGGTTGTTTTTTCAGTTAAGTCATAACCGTTCACAGTGATGTGACCACTAGTAACTTCTTCTAGAAGATTGAGGCTACGGAGGAAAGTTGACTTACCAGAACCTGAAGGGCCGATGATACAAACAACATCTCCTTCATAGAATTTAGTCGTAATTCCTTTTAAAACTTCATTTTTTCCATAATGCTTGTGTAAATCATTTACATCAATTTTTAATTTTGCCATTAACGAATCCTCTTTTCTAAGCGTTTCGCTAGTCTAGTCAAAAGTGTGATAATTACAAGATAGAAGATAGCAAGGATTGCATACATCTTGAAACTTTGGTAGTTACGGGCAATGATAATCTTACCAGTTTGGAAGAGTTCAACCAAACCGATGGCAGATACGATGGTTGTATCTTTAAGAGCGATAACGAATTGGTTAACAAAGTTTGGCAACATCAATTTAGTGGCTTGTGGCAAGATAATCTTACGCATGGTTTTTCCATAAGAGATACCCAAGCTTCGGCTGGCTTCCATTTGACCAACCGGAACAGCCTGAATACCACCACGAACGATCTCAGCGATATAAGCAGCCGCATTGAGTGAGAGGGCAATGGTACCAGCTACGAAATCGTTAATTGGACTTTGTTGGCCTGTGATAGACTCGATGAAGTTTGGAATTCCCCAGAAGATGAAGGCTGCAAGAATCATCAAAGGAATACCACGGATAACGTCAACGAAAATCTCAGAAATCACACGAAGAGATTTGTAGGGGCTAACGCTAAACATACCGAAGATAATTCCGATAACAATGGCAATAGCAAATGAGATAAGAGCTAGAGCAAGAGTGATACCAAGACCGCTAAGGAGTTGTTTGTAGTTGTTTTGAAGCAAGCCCCAGATTGTTGTTTCATCAACAGTGCTTGTTGATGCAGATGAAGATTCGCTAGCTAGGTATTTATCAAGAATCTTTTGGAATTCTCCGTTTGCTTTAAGGTTTGCAAGTCCGTTATTGAACATTTCAATCAATTCTGGATTTGCTCCTTTTTTAACGGCAAAGGCTGTTTCACCGATTGGAGTTCCAGCGATTGGTGTTTTCAATTTTTGGCCTTGGCTGATAGAATATTTGAGAACAGGCTCATCATCCATAACGGCATCAATGGCACCAGTGTTTAAACTGTCATACATTGACGAACCATCAGCGAAGGTTTTGATTTTGTAACCGTATTTGCTTTGATTTTCTGTTAGGAAGGTTTGAGAAGCGGTTCCGTTTTTAACACCGACTGTCTTCCCTTTCAAATCTTCATAAGAAGCAATGGTACTTGATTCTTTGACACCAAGGATAGTATTAGCAGTGTAGTAGGATTCTGAGAAGTCAAAAGTTGCCTTACGAGCATCTGTAACAGACATACCAGCAATGATACCATCAGCTTGTCCAGCTTGAACAGCACTGATAGCGGCATCGAAACCAGGGTTGGTGATTTCAACTTCAAAACCTTGGTCTTTAGCGATTGCCTTAATCAAGTCCATATCAATACCAGTAAATTGGTTACTTGAGTTTTGGAACACAAAAGGTGCAAAAGAAGAATCACTGGCAATGATGTATTTAGCTTTAACAGGAGTTGCTTTTAGACCTGCTGCAGTCGTTGTAGTTGGCACTGCTGAAGAAGATGATGCAGTCCATTTCTTGATGATTTTATCAAGACTTCCATCTTTTTTCATTTCAGCCAAGGCTTGGTTAAATTCAGTCACCAGGTGCTCGTATTTACTTCCTTTTTTCACACCAAAAGCAAAACTTCCTACAGCTTCACCATCCATTTCAATATGGAGGTCTTGACCTTGGTTAATGGCATACTCGATAACAGGTTTGTCATCCATCATAGCATCGATAGCACCAGCAGTCAAGCTGTTGTTCATCAAATCACCAGTGTCAAATGTTTTAATAGTAAAACCGTATTTATCTTTGATTGTTTCAAGAAAACGTTGAGCAGCAGTTCCGTTTTTAACACCAACGGTTTTGCCAGTTAATTGGTCGTACTTGCTAATCTTGTGTGCCTTTGTAGTTGCAATGACAACTTTTGTATCATAGTAAGTATCAGACATGGTGAAGACTTTTTCACGTTCTTTAGTCTTTGTCATCCCTGCCATGATAGCGTCAGCTTGACCAGCTTGAACCGCATTTACCGCTGCATCAAATCCAGGATAGGACATCTGAATATTCCATCCTTTAATCTCAGCGACTTTGTTGATAATGTCAACATCAATTCCTTTATAAGTTTGATCTGAATCTTTAAACTCAAAAGGTGCATAGGCGGTATCAGACACAATCTTAATCGTCTCTGCTTTTGCAATACCTAATGAGAAAATTGGGAATAAAATTAGCAAAAATGCTAGAAATTTTTTCTTCATTTTTAGTCTCCTTTTCCGAATATTTTCCCATTATATCAGAAAAAGTAAAAAAAGGCAAATTTTTATATTTTCGTGTTAGAAAATATAACATCTATATTTTCTTTTCCTTCTTGAATTGCTACTATAAAGTGCTATAATAATAGTATATAGTAGAAGAAAAGAGGACAGGAATATGAAGAACAAAAGAATATTTAAAGACTTCCAAGCTTCTCAAATGCGGTTAAACCTTTACACAAGCCCCTTGTTAGCCTTTGCTTTTGTCTTCATAGGAGAGTTTGTGGCTTATACTCTGTATGGTATTAGTTTGTTAGCTCTCATCGGACTTGCTAGAAATTTTGGAGAGGCTGGTCAAAATCTTGCAACCTATTTGCAGACATTGCAACAGAGCTTGATGGATAAAACAAGTGACTTTCGTTTAATTTTAGAATTGCTGGCCTTTGGTTTCGTTCTCAACACTGTGTTCAGATGGACTAGAAAAGTTGAGAAAAGACCTATTCGAACTTTAGGATTTTATAAAGAAAATTTCCTCAGTAATCTTCTTAAGGGATTTGGTTTAGGTCTGGCACTTTTTCTTCTGACCTTGTTAGGTTTAGTAGCATTAGGGCAATATCGTTTGGAGTCTATTCACTTGAATCCTTATTCGCTTGCCTTTGTTGTCTTTACTATCCCATTTTGGATTTTACAGGGGACAACAGAAGAAGTGGTGGCCCGTGCTTGGCTCCTTCCTCAATTGGCTTCAAGAACCAATTTAAAACTTGCTGTTGTCATATCTAGCATGTTCTTTACCCTGCTTCATATGGGCAATTCTGGTCTAACCCCTCTATCTCTAGTGAATCTCTTTTTATTCGGAGTTGCCATGTCACTTTACCTCCTCAAAACAGATACAGTTTGGGGGGTAGCAGGTATTCATGGCGCTTGGAATTTTGCTCAGGGCAATCTCTTTGGGATTTTAGTTAGTGGTCAACCATCAGGAACATCTCTGATGACCTTTTTACCACAAGGCAATCAAGCCTGGCTATCAGGTGGTTCTTTTGGGATTGAAGGTTCTGTCATGACAAGTCTGGTCTTGCTACTGCTGATTGTCTATCTCGCCTATCAATTAAAGAAAGAAAATGAAAGGATGTGACTTCGGTCCGTCCTTTTCTTCGTGAAAATGCTACAAGTATGCTAAAATAGGAATAGCACATCGAGAGAGGATTCTTATGATTAATCGCATTACAGACAATCAATTTAAACTAGTATCAAAATATCAACCATCAGGAGACCAACCCCAAGCTATCGAGCAGTTGGTTGATAATATCGAGGGGGGAGAAAAAGCTCAGATTCTGATGGGGGCGACGGGTACAGGGAAGACCTATACCATGAGTCAGGTCATTTCCAAAGTCAATAAACCAACTCTGGTCATCGCCCACAATAAAACTCTAGCAGGACAGCTCTATGGGGAGTTTAAGGAATTTTTCCCTGAAAATGCAGTTGAGTACTTTGTGTCTTACTATGATTATTACCAACCTGAGGCCTATGTCCCTTCTAGCGATACCTATATTGAAAAGGATAGCTCTGTCAATGATGAGATTGACAAACTTCGTCACTCAGCGACTTCAGCCCTTCTGGAGCGTAATGATGTTATCGTCGTAGCTTCAGTCTCTTGTATCTATGGTTTGGGTTCGCCCAAGGAATACGCTGATAGTGTCGTTAGTCTCCGTCCTGGTCTAGAGATTTCTCGTGATAAACTCTTGAATGACTTAGTTGACATCCAGTTTGAACGTAATGATATTGATTTCCAACGGGGAAGATTTCGCGTTCGTGGGGATGTGGTAGAGATTTTCCCAGCCTCTCGTGATGAACATGCCTTTCGAGTAGAATTCTTTGGAGATGAAATTGACCGTATTCGTGAGGTTGAGGCTCTGACAGGTCAGGTGTTGGGAGAAGTGGATCATTTGGCAATTTTCCCTGCGACTCACTTTGTGACCAATGACGACCACATGGAAGTTGCCATTGCAAAGATTCAAGCCGAGTTGGAGGAGCAACTAGCTATCTTTGAGAAGGAAGGTAAATTGCTTGAAGCCCAACGTTTGAAACAGCGGACAGAGTATGATATTGAAATGCTGCGTGAGATGGGCTATACCAACGGGGTTGAAAACTATTCACGCCACATGGATGGACGTAGCGAAGGTGAGCCACCTTATACGCTTCTCGACTTCTTTCCAGATGATTTCTTAATTATGATTGACGAGAGTCATATGACTATGGGACAAATCAAGGGAATGTACAATGGAGACCGCTCTCGTAAGGAAATGCTGGTTAATTATGGTTTCCGTTTGCCGTCTGCTCTGGACAATCGTCCTCTCCGTCGGGAGGAGTTTGAAAGTCATGTACATCAGATTGTTTACGTTTCAGCGACACCAGGTGATTATGAAAATGAACAGACTGAGACAGTGATTGAGCAAATCATTCGTCCAACGGGACTCTTGGATCCAGAGGTGGAAGTCCGTCCGACTATGGGACAGATTGATGATCTCTTAGGTGAAATTAATGCCCGTGTTGAGAAGAATGAGCGTACCTTTATCACAACCTTAACCAAGAAGATGGCAGAGGACTTAACCGACTACTTCAAAGAAATGGGTATCAAGGTTAAGTACATGCACTCGGATATCAAGACTTTAGAGCGGACAGAGATTATCCGAGATCTGCGTTTGGGTGTCTTTGATGTCTTGGTTGGAATCAACCTCCTCCGTGAAGGGATTGATGTTCCAGAAGTTAGCTTAGTTGCGATACTTGATGCTGACAAGGAAGGTTTCCTTCGTAACGAGCGTGGACTCATCCAGACCATTGGACGTGCTGCCCGTAACAGCGAAGGCCATGTCATCATGTACGCTGACACAGTTACCCAGTCTATGCAACGTGCTATCGATGAAACTGCTCGCCGTCGCAAAATCCAGATGGCCTATAATGAAGAACACGGTATTGTGCCTCAGACAATCAAGAAAGAAATCCGTGATCTGATTGCTGTGACCAAGGCAGTTGCCAAGGAAGAAGAAAAAGAAGTCGATATCAATAGTCTCAACAAACAAGAACGCAAAGAACTTGTCAAGAAACTAGAAAAACAAATGCAAGAAGCTGTCGAAGTGCTTGACTTTGAACTGGCTGCACAGATTCGCGATATGATGCTGGAAGTCAAGGCGTTGGATTAGGGGAATTTTATGAATATTTTAGTTATTAATGGACATCCTGATAAAGAAAGTTACTGCCAAGCAATTTTTCAAACGATTGTAGAAAATATAGACTCAAAGAGACATGAACTTGAAATGATTAATCTTAATGAGGAAGAGTTTGATCCTGTTTTACGTTATGGTTATCGACAAAGGATGGAGGACGATCCGTTTATTCTACGATCTCAGGAATTAATTCAGTGGGCAGATCATTTCATTTTTGTTTATCCAATTTGGTGGAGTAGTATGCCTAGTCTATTGAAGGGGTGGATTGATCGTGTTTTTACGCCAGGCATTGCATACTCAGCAAATAATCGAGGAAGCTTTATTTTGAACTACTTGAGAGGTAATCAGTTTAAAAAGTTACTAAAAGGAAAAACAGCTAGTATTTATGCAACCTCCATGGCACCAACTTGGTGGTACAAAGTATTTTCAGGTCCGATTAATATTCCAGACAGTTATGGAATATCAGTATTAAAGAATGCTGTCCTGAATCATTGCGGTATCAAAACAAAGAGGGTTTCAATCTTAGGAGAGTTAGGACGTGAAGTGAATACAAGTTCAACAAGAGAAAAATTTCTACAAAAAGTAGCAAAGGAAGTCAGACTGTTGGATTAAGGAGAAGAAAATAAATGACGGTTGTTATCAAATCAATGGAAACTCCTGAAGAGATAGAAAGTAAATCTCTCGTTCACTGGAAAGCGTGGAGAGAGGCTTATGACGACCTTTTGCCTGCAGAATTTCAGGAGACAATGACATTGGAAAGGTGTCGATTCTTTAGTCAAAAGTATCCAGAAAATACATTGATTGCGATAGATGGCATGAAGGTAGTTGGTTTTATCAGTTATGGAAACTTTCGTGATGAGACTATTCAAGCTGGTGAAATTATTGCTTTATATGTTTTAAAAGACTATTATGGAAAAGGTATCGCACAAAAGTTAGTTAGAGCAGCTTTGACTGCTCTTAATCATTTTTCTGAAATTTTCTTATGGGTATTGAAAGATAATAAGCGAGTCATTGCTTTCTATCAAAAAATGGGCTTTACTTTTGATGGACAAGAAAAGCTACTTGAACTTGGAAAGCCCATAAAGGAAAAACGGATGGTATTCTATTCTAAATAATTTTAAAAAGTAGAAGCTAATGGTACTGGTACCAAGTCGAAAAATTTAATAAATTAGAAAGCGAGAAAATATGTCCCGTTCCCAATTAACGATTTTAACAAATATTTGTTTGATTGAAGATCTCGAAACCCAGCGCGTGGTTATGCAGTATCGCGCTCCTGAAACCAATCGCTGGTCAGGTTATGCCTTTCCTGGAGGTCATGTAGAAAATGGTGAGGCTTTTGCGGAGTCTGTCATTCGTGAAATCTACGAAGAAACAGGATTGACTATCCAAAATCCTCAACTTGTCGGCATTAAAAATTGGCCACTAGATACAGGTGGGCGCTATATTGTCGTTTGTTACAAGGCGACTGAGTTTACTGGTACCCTTCGCTCTTCAGAAGAGGGAAAAGTTTCTTGGGTGCAAAAAGACCAGATTCCGAACTTGGATCTGGCCTATGATATGCTACCTTTGATGGAGATGATGGAAGCTCCGGACAAATCTGAATTTTTCTACCCTCGCCGTACAGAAGATGATTGGGAGAAGAAAATCTTCTAGTCTTTTACTAAATAACCGAGCTGATCCAAGGCCTCCTCGATATAGTGGAGGTCTTGTTGTGTTTCGTATCTAATAGTAATAGGAGATTAGTAAAAACATGTGTACTCTGAAATAAATTTAAAATATTTCTAAAAAAGTATTGACAAAACAAAAGAAAACGCTTACTATATAAATAAGGGAACGGTTCCACAATAAAAAGGAGGAGTGATGACTACAATAAAACAGGTTGCTGAAGAAGCCGGAGTATCAAAGTCAACAGTTTCAAGATATATTTCGAAAAAAGGCTATGTCGGAGATGATGCGAGAGAAAAGATAAAAAATGCTATCAAGAAATTAAATTACACACCAAATGTATTAGCACAATCTTTAAAAACTAAAAAAAATCAAATGGTAGGACTCTTATTGCCAGATATTTCTAATCCGTTCTTCCCAAGATTGGTTCGAGGAGCCGAATCATATTTGAAAGATAAAGGTTATAGGATTATGGTTGGTACTATTTCAGATCATGATTCGTTAGAAGAATATATAAACCTTTTGTTAAAAACAAATGCAGCTGGTATTATAACAACCCTTGACTTTACAAAGGAATTTCCAAATCTAACATTACCTGTTGTTGTGGTTGACCGGATTAGTAAAGATACAGGCTACGGTGTTTTTTCTGATAATCAGTTGGGTGGACGTTTGGCTGCTAAAGCAATTTGGAATGCTGGCGCTGAGCAGGTTATGATCATCAAAGTTTTAGATGATAAAGCTGAGAATATTGTGGAACGATTTGAAGCAAGTTTAAACTATTTGAGGAATAAAAATTTAGAAATTTGTATTGAAGAAAGTGAAACTTTTGACTTTGAAAAAATTCAAAAAGAAGCGAAAGAGAATCTAAAAAGAAATCCAAATATTGATAGTATTATAGCACCTTCTGATATTCATGCGATAGCTTATATTCATGAAATTTTAGCAATTGGGAAAAAAATTCCAGATGATATTCAAATCATTGGTTATGATGATATTGTACTTAGTCAATTTATTTATCCTTCTTTATCAACTATCCACCAATCATCATATAAAATGGGAGAACAGGCTGCAAAGCTAATCTATAATATGGCAAATAAGTTCTCTATAGATGAAGCTAAAATTAAACTCCCTGTTAGGTACATAGAAAGAAATACATTAAGGAGAAAGAAATGAGTAAAATTGTTGTTGTTGGAAGCATTTCAATGGACTTAGTTATGAGAACAAAAAGGATTCCAGAAGGAGGTGAAACGATTTTTGGCGATTCATTTAATATAGTTCCAGGTGGAAAAGGTGCAAATCAAGCTGTAGCTATTGGTAGATTATCCAGTGTTGAAGATAATATTTACATATTTGGGAACGTAGGAGAAGATATTTTTTCAGCAGATTTATTAAGTAATCTGCAAAATAATGATATTTCTACAGCATATGTGGGAACGGTACCACAGTCTACAGGAGTTGCACAAATTACTTTATATGGAGGTGATAATAGGATTATTTATTATCCCGGAGCTAATAATTTAGTTAAAACAAATGATTGGAAAAATGAGTGGAAATTACTTAGTGATGCAAGTATTGTTGTATTACAGAATGAAATACCACATGAAGCCAACTTATCTATAGCTAAATTTTGCCAAGAAAATCAAGTTAAGGTTCTTTACAATCCTGCACCAGCTAGAGAAACAGACAAAGAGATGATTCCTTTTTGTGATTTTATTACTCCTAACGAGCACGAATGTTCAGAGCTTTTTCCAGATAAGAAATTAGAAGAAATTATTAAAATTTATCCTAATAAAATGATTGTGACATTAGGAGTTGAAGGTTCTATTTATTATGATGGGACAGCAGTTAAGAAAATTCCTGCTATAAAAGCAGAAGTAGTTGATACTACAGGAGCAGGAGATACGTTTAATGGTGCTTTTGCTTATGCTATCTCAAAAGGAAAAGAGATGGATATTGCATTGTCCTTTGCAACGATTGCTTCACATCTTTCTGTTCAAAGATTTGGAGCGCAAGGAGGTATGCCGAGTTTGAAAGAAATAAAGGAGCATTCAGGATATGAAGAAATATGGGATTTTAAATAGTAATATAGCGAAACTAGCTGATGATTTAGGTCATATGGATTTGGTTTGTATCGGAGATTTAGGATTGCCAGTTCCAAAAGGTGTTGATAAAATTGATTTAGCATTAAGAAAAGGTAGTCCAAGTTTTTTAGAAGTTTTAAAAGAATATTCAGATCATGTACTTATTGAAAAAATTTTCTTAGCAGAAGAAATTAAGGAAAAAAACAAAGAACAGTGGCAAGCAGTTCTAGATCTTTTAGGATCGAATATAATTATTGAATATATTAGTCATGAAGAATTGAAAGCTATGAATACTAAAGTTAAGGCAGTTATTCGCACTGGGGAAGATACACCATATTCGAATATAATCTTGCAATCAGGAGTTATTATTTAGAAGGGGGTTGCCTATGAAAATTGAAATGAAGAACATTTCAAAATCTTTTGGGAATAATCGTGTTTTAGAAAGTATTGATTTGGTTCTTAATTCAGGAGAAGTTCATGCTTTAATGGGGGAGAATGGCGCAGGCAAATCAACCTTAATGAATATTTTAACTGGACTTTTTCCAGCTACTTCAGGAACTATTTTTATTGATGGAAAAGAAAAAACATTTTCTAATCCTCAAGAGGCAGAACGGTTTGGACTGAGTTTTATTCATCAGGAAATGAATACTTGGCCAGATATGACTGTACTTGATAATCTTTTTTTAGGAAGAGAAATTAAAAATTCGATTGGGTTTCTAGATAAAGTTAGTATGGAAAGGAAAGCTAAAGAAGCATTTAAACGTCTTAATATCTCTATTCCTCTCGATGCAATCATTGGTCAATTATCAGTCGGACAACAACAAATGATAGAAATAGCAAAATGTTTATTATCAGAAGTTTCCTTGTTAATTATGGATGAACCCACAGCAGCTTTAACTGATCGTGAAACTGAAACACTTTTTAAAGTGATAGAAGGATTAAAATCTGATGGTGTAGGTATTGTGTATATTTCACATCGGATGGAAGAAATCTTTAAGATCACAGATCTTATAACTGTTATGAGGGATGGGTTTGTAATTGATACCAAGAAAACGAAGTTAACTAATGCAGATGAATTAGTTCAGAAGATGGTAGGCCGTGAATTAGAAGATTATTATCCAGAAAAAAAGGCTGAGATTGGGAATATTGTTTTTCAAGCTAAGAATCTTTCTGGTGATGCTTTTACGGATATTTCTTTCTATGTACGTCAAGGGGAAATTCTTGGTTTTTCTGGTTTGATGGGTGCTGGTCGTACTGAAATAATGCGAGCAATTTTTGGAATTGATTCTTTAAAATCTGGTCAAATTATAATAAACGGAGAACAACTGATAATTAAAAATCCTTTTGAAGCAATTAAGCATGGAATTGGTTTCTTAACAGAAGATCGTAAAGATGAGGGATTGATTTTAGATTTTTCTATTAAAGATAATATGACTTTACCTAGTACTCGTGATTTTGTTAAAAATGGCATTTTCGATAATAAAACAAGTGGTATATTTGTACAACGCTTAATTGATAGGTTACAAATTAAATCAGGTTATCCAGATAAGGAAGTTGGGACACTTTCTGGTGGTAATCAACAGAAAGTAGTTTTAGCAAAATGGATAGGTATTGCACCAAAAGTACTGATTTTAGATGAGCCAACTCGTGGGGTAGATGTTGGAGCTAAGCGTGAAATTTACCAATTAATGAATGAATTAGCTGAACGAGGTGTACCGATTATTATGGTCTCTTCAGATTTACCAGAAGTGATTGGAGTCAGTGATCGCATTATGGTCATGCATGAAGGTAGAATTAGTGGGGAATTAACACGTCGAGAAGCTACACAAGAAAAAGTTATGCAACTAGCTACAGGAGGACAATAGTGTGAAAAATACTATGAAGTACATGTCAGAATTGACAACGGTAATAGCATTGATAATTTTAATGGCTGTCATCACTATTATCAATTCAAATTTTTTAACAGCAAATAATCTGTTAAATTTACTATTGCAAGTAACATCAAATGCACTGATTGCTTTTGGAATGACTTTTGTTATTCTAACAGGTGGAATCGATTTATCAGTAGGATCAATTTTAGCCTTATCCAGCGCGCTAACAGCAGGTTTATTAGGATCTGGAATGCCTGTTACGTTAGCAATTCTCATCTCTTTAATTTTGGGTTGCATTCTAGGTATGATGAATGGGTTATTGATTTCCTACGGGAAATTAGCTCCATTTATCGTCACTTTAGCGACTATGACTATTTTTAGGGGAGCAACACTTGTTTATACAAATGGGAATCCTATTACAAAAGGATTAAGTGATACATTCTTATTTCAATTTTTGGGGCAAGGTTACATAGTAGGAATTCCATTTCCTGTAATTATTATGTTTATTGTATTTATTGTTTTATATGTTTTACTTCATAAAACAGCATTTGGTAAATCTGTATATGCTATAGGGGGGAATGAAAAAGCAGCATATATATCAGGTGTGAAATTAAATAAAGTGAAAATTATCATTTATTCAATATCAGGTATTATGGCTTCAATTTCTGGATTAATTATAACATCACGCTTAAGTTCTGCTCAACCAACAGCAGGTGCTAGTTATGAAATGGATGCTATTGCAGCTGTTGTTCTTGGAGGAACCTCTTTATCTGGAGGTAAAGGTCGTATACTTGGGACTCTAATAGGTGCTTTAATTATTGGAGTTTTGAATAATGGACTTAATATTATTGGTGTTTCAGCATTTTGGCAACAAGTAGTAAAAGGAGTTGTAATCTTAATTGCTGTTCTGATTGATCGTTTTAAAGTTGTAAAACAGTAGAATAATTTTCAATTTTTTTGGAAATAGTAACAATTTATTAGATGACGTACAATAATCGGGATTGAAACTATCCCTATAGATATATATTACGAGGAGTAATAACATGAAAAATATTAAAAAAATTAGCATTTTTGCTTTGTTTGTAACATTTATTTTTGCTTTAGTAGCTTGTGGAAAAACTGGTTTAGGAAATTCATCAAATGATAATAAATCTACGACTCAAAAGTCGGCAAAAGAATTAAAATTAGGAGTTTCTATTTCTACTACTAACAATCCTTATTTTGTGGCTATGAAAGATGGCCTTGAAAAAGCTGCAGGGGAAAAAGAAGTAACTTTGAAGATAGCAGATGCACAAGATGATGCTGCTAGACAAGCAGATGATATTCAAAATTTTATTAGTCAAAATGTAGATGCTTTACTAATTAATCCAGTTGATTCTGATGCAATTGTTACATCTATTAAAGCTGCTAATAATGCAAACATTCCGGTAATCTTAATTGACCGCGGTAGTAATGGTGGTGAAGTCTTGACAACTGTTGCTTCTGATAACGTAGAAGCAGGTAAAATGGCTGCAGAATTTATTACCAAGCAATTGGGAGAAAAAGCAAAAACTTTTGAATTATCAGGAGTCCCTGGCGCTTCTGCAACTGTAGATAGAGGTAAAGGATTTGAACAAATTTCAAAGACAAATTTAGATGTTCTTTCTAGTCAATCCGCTAATTTTGATCGCGCAAAAGCTTTGAATACAGCGCAAAATATGATTCAAGGAAACAAAGAAGTACAAGCAATCTTTGCACAGAATGATGAGATGGCGTTAGGAGCTGCACAAGCAGTAAAAGCAGCTGGTCTTAGCAATGTATTAATTGTTGGTATTGATGGTCAACCAGATGCACATGATGCTATTGCAAAAGGTGATATTACTGCCACTATTGCTCAGCAACCAGCTAAGATGGGTGAAATTGCTATTCAATCAGCAATAGATCATTATCAAGGGAAAAAACTGGAAAAAGAAACAGTTTCTCCAATTTATCTTGTGACTAAGGATAATGTTGATCAACATAACTGGTGATATATTTTTAGTAAGCAAGTAGTTGTTAATTTTCATTCAATGTGGTTTTTAAATATCATTGTTACTATTTGAACTATTGGATTCAAAAAGACCAGATTCCAAATTTGGATCTGGCCTATGATATGTTACCCTTGATGGAAATGATGGAAGATCCTGACAAATCTGAATTTTTCTACCGCCACCGTACAGAAGATGGCTGGGAGAAAGAGATTTTTTAGTCTTTTACTAAATAACCGAGCTTATCCAAGGCCTCCTCGATATAGTGGAGGTCTTGTTGTGTTTCGGCTTCGACTAGGTGATAATGGATGCCATCTGTCAATTCAGATAAAGGTTTAAAATCAGAATGCTCGACTTGTTCTAGAAAATGTTGCACATCTCTGCGACAAGACAGTTTCAGCAAGGTTTCAATTTCTCCATAGACGGGATGGTCAATCAAGGTATTTTGAACACGTCCACCATTATCAACGATAGCAAGGAGTTCTTGACCGATTTCTTCAACTTCATGTTTCACTTTGAAAAGTTTGTGAACATAAGGATTGGTTTCAATTTGTTTATAGATGTAGCCACGATTGGTGGATAGGATAGGAGCGCCATCGGCTCTCAAAATTGCAATGTCCTGTACAATGACCTGGCGTGTAACATGAAAATGTTCAGCTAAACTTTGGCCATTGAGGGCTTTAGGAGCTTCTTTCAAGAGTTGGAGCAGGGCTTGTTTGCGATCTTTTGTCATAGTTCTTCCTTTTAACGGCGTTTTCGAAGCACTTTATAGACAGCTAGTGCTAATGTATAGTCTACCATACTATGGATAATTGTGCCAAATCCAACCAGCACAAATAGAACATAAAACATATTTTCTACATTGGTACCAGAAGTTGCGTAAAA
Source organism: Streptococcus mitis (assembly GCF_905187535.1). Classification (GTDB taxonomy): domain Bacteria; phylum Bacillota; class Bacilli; order Lactobacillales; family Streptococcaceae; genus Streptococcus; species Streptococcus mitis_BS. The sequence continues at coordinate 20,050 of NZ_CAJJIE010000059.1, read as the reverse complement.
AACGACACAGGCCAATACTTCAGCAAGGGCATGGACAAGCGCTAACACAAAGTTAAAAATCCAGGAAGCTTTTGGTTTATCTAGGGTATCAGGGAATTTTTGTAGGTAAAGAGCTCCCAATGTCCCAAAAAAGATATGGGAAAAAGCTCGAAAAACGATAACCATGGGATAGCCAGCCATCAAAAATCCAAAACTAGAGGCTAGGATGACAAAAACAGCCATCAAGGGCGATAAGAACATGGCAATAAAAATAGCGATGTGGCTTCCTAAAGTATAGGAAGCAGGTGGAATGACGATTTTGAAAGGCATAACAATTGGAATCAAAATCGCAATAGCCGTTAAGAGGGCAGTCATTGTCATAAATTGTGTCTTTTTCCGTGTGTTCATAAGAATCTCCTTTTTAACTGTATATACACTAGTATAGTACAATAAACAAGACAATAAATCAAGGATTTACTTAGGCGTATAAGTCATTTCTTAGTTAAAGACTAGTAAACATTTCACTAAAAACACAAAATACATCAAATAAAATCTCCACCTTCAAGTATGAAAGCGGAGATTATTTTTATTTCTTCAAGGTTTGTAGTCGTGGAACAATGGCTAGGGTTAGAACTGCGGAAATGACTAATTCAGCAATCGAATTTGTTGAGATAACAGTTGCTAGGAGTTTTTGGATATTACCATCAAAGACATTTCCAAAAAGGTAGAAAATTCCACCAAGTACAAAGACTGTGTTGGTAAGTGAACCCAGGGCACCAGCTAGAATCAGACCAGTCTTGTTTTTCATTAATTTATAGACTAGATAAGGAGTTAAACCAATCAAAATACGTGGGACAATTGCAATGATAGCTGAGTAGATGTTTCCGTTTGGTACAAATGGGGAGAAGAGGTAACTTGTCGGTAGAATTGTAATCGTGTTAACAGTTAAGCTAAGTAGCCCCATCAAAAATCCAAGTGTAACTCCAACGCGTGGACCGTAAATAATGCTGGCAATAATGACAGGAATATGAACGATGGTCGGTTTGATTGGAAATGGAAAAAGGTTAAAGATAAGTGAGCTCAGAAAGTGTATCACGAGCATGGTTGCAAAAAAGATAGCAATGGGTGCAATATTAGAGCGTTTTTTCATCGAGAGTTTCCTTTATTCTTTCTAAAATAATTGTGAGGTCAGCTAAAGCTCCTCGTCCATGGTCGCCACAAGCTAGTAGGGAGTCCTTAGGAGCAATCAGCTGATAGCCGTAGCTTTCTAATGTTTTCAGATTAGCCTGAGTTGCCGGATGGTCATACATTTTTGTATTCATTGCTGGTGCGATGAGTTTTGGGATATGACTTGGCAAGGCTAGAGCCGTACTGGTTACCATGTTGTCCGCAAATCCGTGGGCTAGTTTTGCAATAGTGTTAGCAGTTGCAGGGGCCACAATAAATAAATCCGCCTTTTTTCCAAGTTCGATATGATTGACCTGATCAGGATAGGGTTCCTTCATGACATCCAAGTGGACAGGATTCTGTGAGAGTACCTGTAGTGTCAAAGGTTGGATAAACTCTGTAGCAGCCTGAGTCATTAAAACAGTGACTTGGTGGCCTTGTTTTTTTAGAGAACTGACTAAATCTGCCGACTTGTAAGAGGCGATTGAGCCTGTTACAGCCAAGAGAATATGTGCCATAGCTTTCCTTTCTATGAATGATAGGCTTGAATTTTTTTAAGGAGGAGTTCTGCAATTTCTTCTTTAGTCTGGACTGTTTGAAGCTGATCTTTTTCAACAAAGATTGCACGATGCTGGTTCGCTGAGATTTGAGTGAGGTCATTTGCGATAATCAAGTCTGCTTGGTTTTTGATAAGACTTTTTCTAGCAATGTCAACCAGATAGTCTTCGTTAACATCAACCAGCAGTTTGAAACCAATCAGATGAATAGCAGGATTCCACTCCTTGACTAGAGAGATGATTTTGGGTGTCTTTTTTAGGAACAAAACCTGAACCTCGTCAGTTGAAGAAATCTTAGCTTGATGATTTTGCTTGCTTAAAAATTCTTCTAGATTAGAGCTAGCCTGAACTTCCTCCAGCCCTGTCATATAGACAGGAGTGTAATCAGATACGGCCATTGAGTGAATCAAAACCTGATAATCTGCAACACGTTCTTTCATTTCCAGAAGAAGGTTCTTGGTATTGTTAATTTCTCGAATGTTTAGGTTGGGATGGGCTTCTGGCTTCACGGCTCGTTTTGTTGTTATCAAACAAACTTCATGCCCTGCAGCAAGCAAAGTTTCTGTGATGATTTTTCCCAAGCGACCTGTAGAATGGTTAGTGATAGAGCGGACGCTATCGATAGCTTCACTGGTACCGCCCGATGTAACTAAAATTTTCATAGCACTATTGTACACAAAAATAAACGGTAAGTAAAATGAAAGTGATAAAATTTTGGTAAAAGGAAAGAATATAGTTTCAAACTATAAAGCCATATAAAATTTAAGAAAGGAGTCTAAAAACCTTAAAAATAAGGATATTTACGAACGTTTAGAGAGTTTTCGGATGTTAAAAATCTTGTTTTGTGTTATAATGAATTATCATATAAGAGTTTAGAGGAGTTTTGAATGAAAACAGATATTGAAATCGCACAGAGTATTGAGTTGAAGCAAATCGTTGATGTTGTAGAGAAACTTGGTATTTCTTACGATGATTTGGAGTTGTACGGAAAGTACAAGGCTAAGCTCAGCTTTGATAAAATTCGTGCAGTTGAGAGCAATCCAGTTGGAAAATTGATTCTGGTTACTGCCATCAATCCAACACCTGCAGGTGAAGGAAAATCAACCATTACCATTGGTCTGGCGGATGCCTTGAACAAGATTGGCAAGAAAACCATGATTGCTATCCGCGAACCATCTCTTGGTCCAGTAATGGGGATTAAAGGGGGTGCTGCTGGTGGTGGTTATGCTCAAGTTCTGCCAATGGAAGACATCAACCTACACTTTACGGGGGACATGCATGCCATTACGACTGCCAACAATGCGCTTTCTGCCTTGATTGACAACCACTTACACCAAGGAAATGAGTTGGGAATTGACCAACGTCGTATCCTTTGGAAACGTGTTGTGGACTTGAACGACCGTGCTCTTCGCCATGTGACCGTTGGACTTGGTGGTCCTCTAAATGGTATCCCACGTGAGGATGGCTTTGACATTACAGTTGCTTCCGAAATCATGGCGATTCTTTGCTTGGCAACAGACATCGAGGACTTGAAACGCCGTTTGTCTAATATCGTTATCGGTTATCGCTATGACCGTACACCTGTTTCTGTAGGTGATTTGCAGGTTGAAGGTGCCTTAGCTTTGATTTTGAAGGATGCGATTAAGCCGAACCTGGTTCAGACAATTTACGGAACACCTGCCTTTGTACATGGTGGTCCATTTGCCAATATCGCTCACGGATGTAACTCTGTCTTGGCAACTACAACAGCCCTTCACTTGGCTGATTACACAGTTACTGAAGCTGGTTTTGGTGCAGACCTTGGTGCCGAGAAATTCCTTGATATTAAGACACCAAATTTGCCAACATCTCCAGATGCAGTAGTTATTGTAGCAACCCTTCGTGCCCTTAAGATGAATGGTGGCGTGGCTAAAGACGCTTTGACAGAGGAAAATGTGGAGGCGGTGCGTGCCGGTTTTGCTAACTTGAAACGCCATGTTGAAAATATCCGTAAGTTCGGTATTCCAGCAGTCGTAGCTATTAATGAATTTGTCTCTGATACAGAAACTGAAATTGCAGCCTTGAAAGAACTTTGTGCCTCAATCGATGTACCAGTTGAATTGGCTAGTGTCTGGGCTGATGGTGCTGAAGGTGGAGTAGCACTTGCTGAAACAGTTGTTAAGACTATCTCTGAAAATCCAGCTAACTACAAACGTTTGTATGATAATGACCTTTCTGTCCAAGAAAAGATTGAAAAGATTGTTACTGAAATCTATCGTGGTAGCAAAGTAAACTTTGAGAAGAAAGCTCAAACACAAATTGCTCAAATCGTTCAAAACGGTTGGGACAAATTGCCAATCTGTATGGCTAAGACCCAGTATAGCTTCTCAGACAATCCAAATGCACTTGGAGCACCTGAAAACTTTGAAATTACCATTCGCGAATTGGTGCCAAAATTAGGTGCAGGCTTCATCGTTGCCCTAACTGGGGACGTGATGACCATGCCGGGTCTTCCAAAACGACCAGCAGCTCTCAATATGGATGTTGAAAGTGACGGAACAGTCCTAGGTTTGTTCTAGTATATTGTAATTGACTTTATACTCTTCGAAAATCAAATTCAAACTACGTCAGCTTCACCTTGCCGTACTCAAGTACAGCCTGCGGCTGGCTTCCTAGTTTGCACTTCGATTTTCATTGAGTAAGAAATGAGTTTGGAAATACTATCCAAGCTCATTTTTTATCTAAATATAAGAAGTTGCCTTCTACACGTAACCAGTCTAGGTAAAGATATTTTCCCTGAATTCTGATATAATAGAAATATTGACTTCAAGAGTAAGGAAGAGAAGATGAACGCATTATTAAATGGAATGAATGACCGTCAGGCTGAGGCGGTGCAAACGACAGAAGGTCCCTTGTTAATCATGGCAGGGGCTGGTTCTGGAAAGACTCGTGTTTTGACCCACCGTATCGCTTATTTGATTGATGAAAAGCTGGTCAATCCATGGAATATCTTGGCCATTACCTTTACCAATAAGGCTGCGCGTGAGATGAAGGAGCGTGCTTATAATCTTAATCCAGCTACTCAGGACTGTTTGATTGCGACCTTCCACTCCATGTGTGTTCGTATTTTGCGTCGTGATGCGGACCATATTGGCTACAACCGCAATTTTACTATTGTCGATCCTGGTGAACAGCGAACGCTCATGAAACGCATTCTCAAACAGTTAAACTTGGATCCTAAAAAATGGAATGAACGAAGCATCTTAGGGACTATTTCAAATGCTAAGAATGATTTGATTGATGATGTGGCTTATGCTGCCCAAGCTGGTGATGTGTATACGCAAATCGTGGCCCAGTGTTATACATCTTATCAAAAAGAGCTGCGTCAGTCGGAGTCGGTTGACTTTGATGATTTGATTATGCTGACCTTGCGTCTCTTTGACCAAAATCCTGATGTCTTGACCTACTATCAGCAGAAGTTCCAGTACATCCACGTTGATGAGTACCAAGATACCAACCATGCTCAGTATCAACTGGTCAAACTCTTAGCTTCGCGATTTAAAAACATCTGTGTGGTTGGGGATGCAGACCAGTCTATCTATGGTTGGCGTGGTGCTGATATGCAGAATATCTTGGATTTTGAGAAAGATTATCCCCAAGCCAAGGTTGTTTTGCTGGAGGAGAATTACCGTTCAACTAAAACCATTCTGCAAGCGGCCAACGAGGTCATTAAAAACAATAAAAACCGTCGTCCTAAGAATCTATGGACTCAAAATGCGGATGGAGAACAAATCGTTTACTATCGTGCCAATGATGAGCTAGATGAGGCTGTTTTTGTAGCCAAAACCATTGATGAACTTGGTCGCAGTCAAAACTTCCTTCACAAGGATTTTGCTGTTCTCTATCGTACAAACGCCCAGTCTCGTACTATTGAGGAAGCCCTGCTCAAGTCAAACATCCCTTATACTATGGTAGGTGGAACCAAGTTCTACAGCCGTAAGGAAATTCGTGATATTATCGCTTATCTCAACCTCATTGCCAATTTGAGTGACAATATCAGTTTTGAGCGTATTATCAACGAGCCTAAACGTGGAATTGGGCCAGGTACAGTTGAGAAAATCCGTGACTTTGCGAATATGCAAGACATGTCCATGCTAGATGCTTCAGCCAACATCATGTTATCTGGTATCAAGGGTAAAGCAGCCCAGTCTATCTGGGATTTTGCCAATATGATTCTAGATTTACGAGAGCAGCTAGATCAATTAAATATTACAGAGTTGGTTGAGGCCGTCCTAGAAAAAACAGGTTACGTCGATATTCTAAATGCTCAAGCGACTTTAGAAAGCAAGGCTAGGGTTGAAAATATCGAGGAGTTCCTCTCTGTTACGAAAAACTTTGATGATACCTCTGATGGCCCAGAAGAGGAAACTGGTCTGGATAAACTAAGTCGTTTCTTAAATGACTTGGCCTTGATTGCAGACACAGATTCAGGTAGTCAGGAGACATCAGAAGTGACCCTGATGACCCTGCATGCCGCCAAAGGTCTCGAGTTTCCAGTTGTCTTTTTGATTGGGATGGAAGAAAATGTCTTCCCGCTTAGTCGTGCAGCTGAGGATCCAGATGAATTGGAAGAAGAACGCCGTCTAGCCTATGTAGGAATTACGCGTGCAGAGAAAATTCTCTATCTGACCAATGCCAACTCGCGCCTGCTTTTTGGTCGTACCAACTACAACCGTCCGACCCGATTTATTAACGAAATCAGTTCAGACTTGCTTGAGTATCAAGGTCTGGCTCGTCCTTCAAATTCAAGCTTTAAGGTATCTTATAGCAGTGGTGGGGTTGCCTTCGGTCAAGGTATGAGTTTGGCGCAGGCACTCCAAGACCGTAAACGCAGTGCAGCTCCAAAAACTATCCAGTCAAGCGGTCTCCCATTTGGTCAATTTACAGCTGGTGCAAAATCATCTTCTAATGAGGCAAGTTGGTCTATTGGTGACATTGCTCTCCACAAGAAATGGGGAGAGGGAACCGTTCTGGAAGTTTCAGGTAGCGGTGCTACGCAGGAATTAAAAATCAATTTCCCAGAAGTTGGTTTGAAAAAACTTTTGGCCAGTGTGGCCCCAATTGAGAAAAAAATCTAATTTTTCATCCTTCTCACGAATAATAAAGTGAGGAGGATTTTTATGTATAGTATTTCATTCCAAGAAGATTCACTGCTGCCAAGAGAAAGACTGGCCAAAGAAGGAGTTGAAGCGCTCAGTAACCAAGAGTTGCTAGCTATTCTACTCAGGACAGGGACACGTCAGGCTAGCGTTTTTGAAATTGCCCAGAAAGTCTTGAATAATCTTTCAAGTCTAACAGATTTGAAAAAAATGACCCTGCAGGAATTGCAGAGTCTATCTGGTATCGGCCGTGTTAAGGCCATAGAGTTACAAGCTATGATTGAACTGGGTCATCGTATTCACAAGCATGAGACCCTTGAGATGGAAAGTATTCTCAGTAGCCAAAAGTTGGCCAAGAAGATGCAGCAGGAGTTGGGACATAAAAAACAAGAGCACCTGGTGGCGCTCTATCTCAATACTCAAAATCAAATCATCCATCAACAGACCATTTTTATCGGTTCTGCAACTCGTAGTATCGCTGAACCGCGAGAGATTCTTCACTATGCTGTCAAGCATATGGCGACTTCTCTCATTTTGGTTCATAATCATCCTTCGGGAGCGGTAGCGCCTAGTCGAAATGATGATCATGTCACTAAACTTGTTAAAGAAGCCTGCGACCTGATGGGAATTGTCCTCTTGGACCATTTGATTGTCTCACATTCTAGTTACTTTAGTTACCGTGAAAAAACAGATTTAATTTAAAGTTCATTAACGACATAGTCAAAGAGGTTTTTATCTTTGGGACGATTTTCAAAAAGAAATTCTGGATGCCATTGGACACCAAGAAAGGCAACATCATCCGTGCTCATAACAGCTTCAATGATGCCATCTTTAGGATCGTGAGCCACAACTTTTAAGTTGGGGGCTAAATCCTTGATGCTCTGATGGTGGAAGGAGTTGATATGGGAAATTTCTCCGTAGATTTCTCTGAGAACAGTATCTGGCTCTGTTACCACGCGTTGAGTTGTGTACTCGGCAGAACAATCTTGCCAGTGGTCTTCGATATCTTGATACAAAGTTCCACCCATGGCAACGTTAAAGAGTTGAGTCCCACGGCAGACAGAGAAAATAGGCTTTTTCTGTTTAATAGCTTCCTTGATGAGGGCTAGTTCAAAGATATCTCTTTGAAGATGGTAGTCATCGCTATCAATTGTTTTGGGTTCACCATAGAATTTTGGATCGACATTTTGCCCCCCTGTCAAGATGAGCTTGTCAATCATACTGATATAGTGGCAGGCCATTTCTTGATCACCAATCGGTAGGATGATGGGAATCCCTCCAGCGTCTTTAACGCCTTCAACAAAGCCTTTTGCTGAGTAGCTCATCATGATGTCATCATCTGGATGAGTTTTTTCGTTTCCTGTAATCCCAATAACTGGTTTTTTCATAAAATGATATTCGCTTTCTAATCCTCTCTTCGCATGAAATAGAGGAGGGTTTGGAGTTCGCTTGTCAAATCGACATACTGAACGACCACGTCTTTTGGTAAATGTAGATGGACTGGTGAAAAACTGAGAATTCCTTTCACGCCAGCATCCACCAAGAGATTAGCAACCTCTTGTGACTTAACGCTGGGAACGGTCAGAATAGCAGTCTTAACATCAGCATCCTTGATTTTTTCCTTGATTTGAGAAATCCCGTAAATGGGAATTCCATCAGGAGTTTGGGTACCGACTTCAGGATGGTCATCTAGGTCAAAGGCCATGATAATCTTCATCTTGTTACGTTCGTGGAAGCGGTAGTGGAGAAGGGCATGGCCCATATTTCCAATACCCACCAGCATGACATTGGTGATGGAGTTATCGTTAAGCAAATCGGCAAAAAATGTCATCAGTTTTTTGACATCATAGCCAAAACCACGACGACCTAGTTCACCAAAATAGGAAAAATCACGACGAACTGTCGCTGAATCAATGCCAATGGCCTCTGCAATTTGTTTAGAGTTGGCACGTTCAATCTTTTCTGCATGAAATCTCTTAAAAATTCGATAGTAGAGAGAGAGTCTTTTTGCTGTAGCTTTTGGAATAGCAGACTGTTTATCTTTCACAAAATCACAACCTTTCTATTCTTCTATTTTATAGAAACATTGTGAAAAAATCAACAAAAATAAGAAAAAACTAAGAAAAATCTTAGTTTTGATCTAAAAAATCTGCATGTGATAGAAAACGGTAGAGGTCTCCGACCAGTCCTTGGTAAACTTCCCGCCCTTTAAAGGTCAAAGAAGTTACATAAAGTGTATCTGGTAGGGTTACGCATCCTGACAGAGCAAGCATGAGAGCCTCGTAATCCTCATACTTGAGAGTGCGCTCTACATGATAGCTGTCCTTATAGGTCAGTTCAAACATATGGGACCTATCTTTCCGATTTTGTAAAGACACCACGTTCTACCAAGCTATCCATGAGGAAATAGAATTTTTCCTGATGAATGTGGTGGTCTTCTGATTTGAAAATATCAACTATACGTAGCCCAAACTTGTCAGTGATATTGATTTTAGCCCCTGTCAGTTCCTTGTTAATAATGATTTTCAGTTGGAATCCTTCACCGCTGTTTGGCACTTTTTCCAAAAGGCGAGTCAGTTCATAGTTACCAACCTTAGTCTCAAAAAAGGTGTTGTCTTTGAGGGTGAATTTTTTAACAGAAGGGCTAAGAGTGTAGTCGTAACGACAATTTTTTAACTGAATGGTTTTTTCAAATGCCATATGGCTAACCTCCGATAATTTCTTTTAAGGTTTTTGCGAGGGTTTGTAGGTCTTCAACAGTATTTTGTGGTGAGAGACTGATACGAACGGATTCCTTCAAGCGTTCTGAATTAGCCCCGTACATGGCTTCAAGAACATGGCTGGATTGTACAATGCCTGCAGTGCAGGCTGAGCCAGTAGAGATTGAAATGCCAGCCAAATCTAGACGAAGGAGTAAGAGGTCATTTTTCTGGCCAGGAAATCCAATATTGAGAACATAAGGGAGATGGTGTTCGCCTCTATTCAGGTAATACTGAACTCCCTCTAGCTCTGCAAGAAAGGCAGTTTCTAGATTTTGTACATGTTGAAAATGTTCTTCTTGTTTTTCTAGGTCCTCTTTTAGAGCTGCAACCATGCCTACGATGGCAGCCAGATTTTCAGTTCCTGCACGTTTCTTCTGTTCTTGGTCTCCACCATGGAGATAGGAATCAAAGTCCATGCTAGAAGCGTAGAGAAAACCGATTCCCTTTGGACCATGAAATTTATGGGCAGAAGCAGTGAGAAAATCAATGCCCAATTTTTCTGGGGGAATAGGGATTTTACCAATAGCCTGAACTGCGTCGACATGATAGGCGGCAGGGTGTTGCTTGAGTATTTGGCCAATTTCAGCAATGGGCAATAGGTTTCCTGTCTCATTATTAGCAAACATGGTAGAAACCAAAATCGTATCGTCACGTAAAGCCTTTTGAATTTGCTGGGCTGTGATTTCTTGCTTTTCTGGTTGGATAATGGTTACTTCAAACCCAAAGTGTTGAACCAAGTAATCAATGGTTTCAAGGACGGCATGGTGCTCAATGGCAGTTGTGATGATATGTTTTCCTTGTTCTTGGTGACGAAGGCAGTAGCCAATGATGGCAGTATTGTTGCCTTCAGTCCCACCAGAAGTGAAAAAGATATGTTGAGGTTTTGTCCCCAATAACTGAGCTAGTTCCTGACGGGCTTCTCTCAAGAGTTTGCCAGCTTGACGACCATGACCATGAATACTAGAAGGATTTCCGTGAGTTTCTTGCATAACCTTAGTCATAGCTGAAATAGCAACTGCTGACATGGGAGTCGTTGCAGCATTGTCCAAATAAATCAAAGAATCACCTTATTTCTTTTTATTGTAGGCAAAGAGTGGGCTGACTGGTTTTCTTTCGTGGATACGGACGATGGCATCACCAATTAACTCACTAGCAGTGATGTAGCATACGTTTTTAGGAGTTTTTTCTTTTGTTGCTACTGAATCAGTCACAAGAATTTCTTTAATATTTGTATTGTCAAGAAGTTCAGCAGCTCCTTCTACGAAGAGACCGTGACTAGAAACAGCATAAATTTCTGTAGCTCCTTCACGTTCAACGATTTTTGCAGCTTCAGAGAAGGTACGTCCTGTATTTAAAATATCGTCAATCAAGATAGCTTTCTTACCTTCAACATCACCGATAATATAACCTTCGTTGCGAGTTGCATCGTCTTGAGGGTAGTCGATAATGGCGATAGGAGCATCAAGGTATTCAGCCAAGCTACGAGCACGTTTTACACCTGAATTTTTAGGGCTAACGACAACAACATCTGAACCAAGTAGGCCCTTATCGCAGTAATGTTTTGCAAATAGGGGAACTGTAAAGAGGTTATCAACAGGAATATCAAAGAAGCCTTGAACCTGAACAGCATGCAAATCAAGTGTAAGGATACGGTCAACACCAGCCTTAACCAGCATATTAGCAACTAGTTTTGCTGTGAGTGGCTCACGTGGTGAAGCAATGCGGTCTTGACGTGCATAACCAAAATATGGAAGGACAACGTTGATACTGTGGGCACTTGCGCGCACACAAGCGTCGACCATGATTAACAATTCCATTAGGTGGTTGTTAACAGGGAAACTTGTTGATTGGATAATGTAAACATCATAACCACGGACACTTTCTTCGATATTCACTTGGATCTCTCCGTCAGAAAATTGACGTGATGACAGTTTTCCGAGTGGAATACCAACAGCATCCGAAATTTTTTGAGCAATCTCTTGGTTAGAGTTGAGTGCGAAAAGTTTCATATTTTTTCTATCTGACATTATAGACCGTCCTCTGTAAACTTTATAAATCCCAGTGATATTTGTCTTGCATATATGACCTAGGATTTGTGTATTTTTATCTTTTCTATTTTACCAAAAAATAGAGATTATTTCAGCTATTTTTCATGCTTTTGACAAATCGACCCAATTTTGAAGGAGCTTTTTGGTAGGAAATCTGATTATCCTCTAAAAATTGTTGGAAATTCTGTTTGCCTTGCTCGTGATTTTCCACTTCAAGCTCTAATTCGTAATCTGTCATATCAAAGTAATGACTCTCATCCAGCGCCATAAGGCCAATAGCTGTTTGCATTTCATAGCGAAGAGTTGTTAGACAACCGAGCACCTGCCAATCACTAGTTTGGATACCATGTTTAGACAATTCATCCAGTACTAGACCTTGAGGAAGTTCTTGCTTAGCCAGATAGTACTCAGCATCTTTTAGTTGCAATTTTTGATTGTATTCCATGTTTCCAACGCTTTGTGGGACTTTGAGTGTCAATTCTGCCCAATCTTCAAAAGTTCGAATGCGCATAGCAACTTTCTTTTCTCGCAGTTCAAAATCAGGCGTGTCGATGTAGTAATTTTTTTGAAGAACAGGAGTGACACCTGTGAACTGGTCTTTTAGACGATTGTATTCATCTTTTTTCAATAGTGTTTTCAATTCAATTTCTAAATGTTTCATTTTTCTTACCTTTTCTTTATCGTTGAAAGCGGATTTATGGTATAATAAGCATTGTATTTATTGTATATGAATCTGGAGAAAAAATCAAAGATATTTTTGAAGGATAATATGAGAACAAGGGAGAATATATGACCTTAGAATGGGAAGAATTTCTAGATCCTTACATTCAAGCTGTTGGTGAGTTAAAGATTAAACTACGTGGTATTCGGAAGCAATATCGTAAGCAAAATAAGCATTCTCCTATTGAGTTTGTGACTGGTCGAGTCAAGCCGATTGAGAGCATCAGGGAAAAAATGGCTCGGCGTGGCATTACTTATGCTACCTTAGAGCACGATTTGCAAGATATTGCTGGTTTGCGTGTGATGGTTCAGTTTGTAGATGACGTTAAGGAAGTAGTGGAGATTTTGCGCAAACGTCAGGATATGCGGATTATACAGGAGCGCGATTACATTACTCATCGAAAGGCTTCAGGCTACCGTTCCTATCACGTGGTAGTAGAATATATGGTTGACACCATCAATGGAGCCAAGACCATTTTAGCAGAAATTCAAATTCGTACGTTGGCCATGAATTTCTGGGCAACAATAGAACATTCTCTCAACTACAAATACCAAGGGGATTTCCCAGAGGAGATTAAGAAGCGACTGGAAATTACTGCCAAAATTGCCCATCAGTTGGATGAAGAAATGGGTAAAATTCGAGATGATATCCAGGAAGCCCAGGCTCTTTTTGATCCTTTGAGTAGAAAATTAAATGATGGTGTAGGAAACAGTGACGATACAGATGAAGAATACAGGTAAACGAATTGACCTGATAGCTAATAGAAAACCGCAGAGTCAAAGGGTTTTGTATGAATTGCGAGATCGTTTGAAGAGAAATCAGTTTATACTCAATGATACCAATCCGGACATTGTCATCTCCATTGGTGGGGATGGCATGCTCTTGTCGGCCTTTCATAAGTACGAAAATCAGCTTGACAAGGTACGCTTCATTGGTGTTCACACTGGACATTTGGGCTTCTATACGGACTACCGTGATTTTGAGTTGGACAAGCTAGTGACTAATTTGCAGCTAGATACCGGAGCAAGAGTCTCTTACCCTGTTCTAAATGTAAAGGTCTTTCTTGAAAATGGTGAAGTGAAGATTTTTAGAGCACTAAATGAAGCCAGCATCCGCAGGTCTGATCGAACCATGGTGGCGGATGTTGTGATTAACGGTGTCCACTTTGAACGTTTTCGTGGAGATGGGCTAACAGTTTCAACTCCGACTGGTAGTACAGCCTATAACAAGTCGCTTGGTGGAGCTGTTTTACACCCAACCATTGAAGCTTTGCAATTAACGGAAATTGCTAGCCTTAACAATCGTGTCTATCGAACCCTGGGCTCTTCCATTATTGTGCCTAAGAAGGATAAGATTGAACTCATACCAACGAGAAACGATTATCATACCATTTCGGTTGACAATAGCGTTTATTCTTTCCGTAATATTGAACGAATTGAGTATCAAATCGACCATCATAAGATTCACTTTGTCGCATCACCGAGCCATACCAGTTTCTGGAATCGTGTCAAGGACGCTTTTATCGGCGAGGTGGACGAATGAGGTTTGAATTTATCGCAGATGAGCATGTCAAGGTTAAGACCTTCTTAAAAAAGCACGAGGTTTCTAAGGGGCTGCTGGCTAAGATTAAGTTTCGAGGTGGAGCTATACTGGTCAATGATCAACCACAAAATGCGACGTATCTATTGGATATTGGAGACCGAGTTATCATTGACATTCCTGCTGAGGAAGGTTTTGAAACTCTCGAAGCTATCGAGCGACCACTGGATATTCTCTATGAGGATGACCATTTTCTAGTCTTGAATAAACCCTATGGAGTGGCGTCTATTCCTAGTGTCAATCACTCTAATACCGTTGCAAATTTTATCAAGGGTTACTACGTCAAGCAAAACTATGAAAATCAGCAGGTTCACATTGTGACCAGACTTGATAGGGACACTTCTGGTTTGATGCTCTTTGCCAAGCACGGCTATGCCCATGCACGACTAGACAAGCAGTTGCAGAAGAAGGCCATTGAAAAACGCTACTTTGCCCTCGTTAAGGGAGATGGACATTTGGAGCCGGAAGGAGAAATTATTGCTCCGATTGCGCGTGATGAAGACTCCATTATCACTAGAAGAGTAGCTAAAGGTGGGAAGTACGCCCATACTTCTTACAAGATTGTAGCTTCTTATGGGAATATTCATTTGGTAGACATTCGCCTGCACACTGGGCGAACCCACCAAATCCGAGTCCATTTTTCTCATATTGGTTTTCCTTTGTTGGGAGATGACTTGTATGGTGGTAGTCTAGACGATGGAATTCAGCGCCAGGCCCTACATTGCCATTACCTATCCTTTTATCATCCATTTTTAGAGCAAGACTTGCAGTTAGAAAGTCCCTTGCCGGATGATTTCAGTAACCTTATTACCCAGTTATCAACTAATACTCTATAAAAACTGTTTCAGAGTATAATTATTATTTTAAAGGAGGAAACTCATGGAAGTTTTTGAAAGTCTCAAAGCCAACTTGGTTGGTAAAAATGCTCGTATTGTTCTCCCTGAAGGGGAAGAGCCACGTATTCTTCAAGCGACTAAACGCTTGGTAAAAGAAACAGAAGTGATTCCTGTTTTGCTTGGAAATCCTGAAAAAATTAAAATTTATCTTGAAATCGAAGGTATCGAGGACGGTTATGAAGTCATCGACCCTCAACACTACGATAAATTTGAAGAAATGGTTGCTGCCTTGGTAGAACGTCGCAAGGGCAAAATGTCTGAAGAAGATGCACGCAAGGTTTTGGTTGAAGATGTCAACTATTTTGGTGTTATGTTGGTTTACTTGGGCTTGGTTGATGGAATGGTGTCAGGAGCGATTCACTCAACTGCTTCAACAGTTCGTCCAGCTCTTCAAATCATCAAAACTCGTCCAAATGTTACTCGTACTTCAGGTGCCTTCCTCATGGTTCGTGGTACGGAACGTTACCTATTCGGAGACTGTGCCATCAACATCAATCCAGATGCGGAAGCCTTGGCTGAAATTGCCATTAACTCAGCAATCACAGCTAAGATGTTTGGCATCGAACCTAAAATTGCTATGCTAAGTTATTCTACTAAGGGTTCAGGTTTTGGTGAAAGTGTTGATAAGGTTGTAGAAGCAACTAAAATTGCTCATGACTTGCGTCCTGACCTTGAAATAGATGGGGAATTGCAATTTGATGCAGCCTTTGTTCCTGAAACTGCAGCTCTGAAAGCTCCTGGAAGTACGGTAGCTGGTCAAGCAAATGTCTTCATCTTCCCAGGTATCGAGGCAGGAAATATCGGTTACAAGATGGCAGAACGCCTTGGTGGCTTTGCGGCTGTAGGACCTGTTTTGCAAGGTTTGAACAAGCCAGTTAACGACCTTTCTCGTGGATGTAATGCAGATGATGTTTACAAGTTGACCCTTATCACAGCAGCCCAAGCTGTTCATCAATAAGATTTAGTCCTCTTTCCCTTGGGAAGAGGCTTTTTAATACTGGGAAAAGGACAGTTAGGGTCTTCTGTGTTATACTAGAGATATGTTAGATTTGAAAGAATACGGTATCGTCATGTGGCCGGAGGAGAAGATCATTTCTTTCCGTGAGAAACTTCTCGCTTGGTATGATGAAAACAAAAGAGATTTACCGTGGCGTAGAAGTAAAAATCCTTATCATATCTGGGTGTCTGAAATTATGCTCCAGCAAACTAGGGTGGATACGGTTATCCCTTATTACGAACGATTCTTGGACTGGTTTCCAACAGTAGAAAGTTTGGCGAATGCGCCTGAAGAGCGTTTGTTGAAGGCTTGGGAAGGTTTGGGTTATTATTCTCGAGTTCGTAATTTACAGGCTGCAGCCCAGCAGATTATGACTGATTTTGGTGGTCAATTTCCAAACACCTATGAAGGAATTTCCAGCTTGAAAGGAATTGGACCTTACACAGCAGGAGCGATTTCCAGTATTGCTTTTAACTTGCAAGAGCCAGCTGTAGATGGTAATGTCATGCGTGTTTTGGCACGTCTATTTGAAGTTAATCACGATATTGGGATTCCAAGTAATCGTAAAATTTTTCAGGCAATGATGGAAATCTTGATTGACCCAGAAAGGCCTGGTGACTTTAATCAAGCTTTGATGGACTTAGGATCTGATATTGAGGCGCCTGTAAATCCCAGACCAGAAGAAAGCCCAGTTAAGGACTTTAGTGCGGCATATCAGAATGGCACAATGGACCGTTATCCAATTAAGGCTCCCAAGAAAAAGCCTGTTCCAATTTATCTTAAAGCCTTGGTGGTCAAAAATACTCAGGGACAATTTTTACTTGAAAAAAATGAAAGTGAAAAGCTATTGGCAGGTTTTTGGCATTTCCCCTTGATAGAAGTTGATAACTTTTCGCAAGGAGAGCAGTTTGACCTCTTTCATCAGGTTGCAGAAGAAAGCGTGAACTTTGGTCCCAGTCCAGAAGAGAGTTTCCAGCAGGACTATGACCTAGATGTTGATTGGCTTGATATTTATTTTGAGACTGTCAAGCATATCTTTAGTCATCGTAAGTGGCATGTTCAAATTGTAGCAGGTCAGGTGAGTGACTACAATGACTTTCCAGATAGGGAAGTTCGCTGGCTTTCACCAGAAGAGTTTAAGAATTACCCACTTGCCAAACCCCAACAAAAAATCTGGCAGGCTTATGCAAAAGCCAACTTAGACAGTAGTAAAGACTAGCTATTGTGTCTTCTTGTTATTTTTTTGGTATAATAGTAGAGAAAAAGGTGAACAAATGAAAAAAATATTAATTGTAGATGATGAAAAACCAATCTCGGATATTATCAAGTTTAATATGACCAAGGAAGGTTACGAGGTTGTAACTGCTTTTAATGGTCGTGAAGCACTAGAACAATTTGAAGCAGAGCAACCAGATATTATTATTCTGGATTTGATGCTTCCCGAAATTGATGGTTTAGAAGTTGCAAAGACTATTCGTAAGACGAGTAGTGTTCCTATTATCATGCTGTCAGCTAAAGACAGCGAATTTGATAAGGTTATTGGTTTGGAGCTTGGAGCGGATGACTATGTGACAAAACCCTTCTCAAATCGTGAGTTGCAGGCGCGTGTTAAAGCTCTTCTTCGTCGTACGGACTTGGTTTCTGTAGATAATCAAGAGTCAGATGAAAAGAAAACCCAACCTTTGCAAATTGGGGACTTGGAGATTGTACCAGATGCCTATGTGGCTAAAAAATATGGTGAAGAACTAGACTTGACCCACCGTGAATTTGAACTTTTGTACCACTTGGCTTCTCATATTGGTCAAGTGATTACCCGTGAACACTTGCTTGAAACGGTCTGGGGGTATGATTATTTCGGAGATGTTCGGACTGTTGACGTAACTATCAGACGTTTGCGTGAGAAGATTGAAGATACACCTAGTCGTCCAGAGTATATCCTAACACGTCGTGGTGTTGGTTATTATATGAGAAATAATGATTGAATTGATTAGAAAAAATATTCTTACTAGTGATTTTATCTTCATTTTAATTTTATTGGGTTTTATCTTGATTGTTACCTTGCTTTTGCTAGAAAATCGGCGAGATAATATTCGGTTGAAGCAAATTAATCAAAAAGTTAAAGACTTGATTGCAGGAGATTATTCTCAGGTATTGGATATGCAGGGAAGCTCTGAAATCACTAATATTACCAATAATCTCAATGATTTATCAGAAGTAATCCGTTTGACCCAAGAAAATCTGGAACAAGAGAGTAAACGATTGCACAGTATCCTCTCTTACATGACAGATGGAGTCCTCGCGACCAATCGTCGTGGTAAGATTACTATGATTAATGACATGGCTAAGAAACAGCTAGGTGTTCAGAAGGAAGATGTTCTCAATAAAAGTATTCTAGAATTACTTCAGATTGAAGATGAGTATGAACTTCGTGATTTGATTACCCAAGTTCCTGAACTCATGATTGATTCTCAGGATGCCAATGGTGAGTATCTGAGCCTTCGTGTACGCTTCGCCTTGGTGCGTCGTGAGTCTGGATTTATCTCAGGTTTGGTAGCTGTTTTGCATGATACGACGGAGCAGGAGAAGGAAGAACGCGAACGAAGACTCTTTGTTTCCAACGTTAGTCATGAGTTACGGACGCCTCTGACTAGTGTAAAATCCTATCTTGAAGCCTTGGATGAGGGAGCCTTGTCAGAACCTGTTGCACCAGACTTTATCAAGGTGTCTCTAGACGAAACCAACCGTATGATGCGGATGGTGACAGACCTTCTCCATCTTTCTCGAATTGATAATGCAACTAGTCACCTAGATGTGGAACTGATTAACTTCACAGCCTTTATTACCTTTATTCTTAACCGCTTTGATAAGATGAGGGGATCAGACGAAGAAAAGAAATATGAATTGGTTAGAGATTATCCGATTACGTCTGTCTGGATTGAAATTGATACAGACAAAATGACACAGGTGATTGATAATATTCTCAACAATGCCATTAAATATTCTCCAGATGGTGGAAAAATCACAGTGACCATGAAGACGACTGATGATCAGATGATTTTATCCATCTCAGACCAAGGATTGGGTATTCCTAAGCAGGATTTGCCACGTATCTTTGACCGTTTCTACCGTGTGGATCGTGCTAGAAGCCGTGCTCAAGGTGGAACAGGGCTGGGACTGTCTATCGCTAAAGAAATTATCAAACAGCATAAGGGCTTTATTTGGGCCAAAAGTATATATGGTAAGGGATCAACCTTTACCATTGTGCTCCCTTATGATAAGGATGCAGTGAAAGAAGAAGTATGGGAGGACGAAATAGAAGACCAGAATGAGTGAAACAGGCTTTAAATACAGTATTTTAGCGTCGGGTTCCAGTGGAAATTCCTTTTATCTGGAAACCCCAAAAAAGAAACTATTAGTGGATGCAGGCTTATCTGGTAAGAAAATCACCAGCCTACTTGCTGAAATTAATCGCAAACCAGAAGACTTGGATGCTATCTTGATTACGCATGAGCATTCTGACCATATCCATGGAGTAGGAGTTTTGGCTCGCAAGTATGGTATGGATTTGTATGCTAATGAAAAGACCTGGCAGGCTATGGAAAATAGCAAGTATCTTGGCAAGGTGGATTCATCTCAGAAGCACATTTTTGAGATGGGTAAAACCAAAACCTTTGGAGATATTGACATCGAGAGTTTTGGTGTAAGCCATGATGCAGTCGCACCGCAGTTCTATCGCTTTATGAAGGATGATAAGAGTTTTGTCATGCTGACTGATACAGGTTATGTTAGTGATCGAATGGCAGGAATTGTCGAAAATGCAGATGGCTATCTTATCGAGTCCAACCATGATGTAGAGATTTTGCGAGCAGGTTCTTACGCTTGGCGACTAAAACAACGAATCCTATCGGATCTCGGTCACCTTTCTAACGAGGACGGTGCTGAAGCTATGATTCGTACCTTGGGAAACCGCACTAAGAGGATCTACCTTGGGCATTTATCTAAGGAAAACAATATCAAGGAACTGGCTCACATGACCATGGTTAATCAGCTAGCACAAGCTGATTTAGGTGTAGGAGTAGACTTTAAGGTTTACGATACCTCACCGGATACCGCAACACCATTGACAGAGATATAAAAAAGAAGGCGAATTGTACTGACCCCAAAAAGTTAGACAATTAATTTAAGC